>NZ_JAMYQF010000024.1:0-93418 GCF_040320745.1 Mesorhizobium sp. M0621
CCCCCCCCCCCCCCCCCGCCGCGCGGCCCCCCCCCCCCGCCGGGGGGGGTCGGGCGCCCCCGCGGGGCGCCCCGCCCCCCCCCCCCCCCCCGCGCGCCCCCCCCCCCCCCCCCCCCCGCGGGGGGCGCCCCCCCCCCCCCCCCCCGCCAGTTTGAAGAGCCCCCAGGATCAATAGATCTTGGAGAACTTCTCGATGTTCGACTTGTCGAACTGGAAGGGCGGAGCCATCGCAGCCGAGTTGGTGTCGTCGAGCGTAACTTTGCCGACGCGGCCGATCGACAGCGTGGCACCAGGCTTGGCCTCTTCCTTCTTCACCGCCAGATCATGGGCGAGGTAGACGGCGGAGTAACCGAGGTCGATCGGGTTCCACAGCGCAACCGCCTGGCTGGCGCCGTTGTCGATGAACTTCTTGAACTCGGACGGCAGCGCCAGACCGGTGACATTGACCTTCCCGATCAGGTTAGCATCGGTGACGACCTGGGCGGCGGCGACGACGCCGACGGTGGTCGGCGCGATAATCGCCTTGAGGTTCGGATAGGACTTCAACAGGCCCTTGGCCTCGTCCGTGCTCTTGGCCGAATCGTCATCGCCATAGACAGTGGCGACGAGTTTGATCTTGGGGAACTTCTCCGGCAGGATTTTCTTAGCCGCATCGATCCAGGCGTTCTGGTTGGTGGCGGTCGAGGAGGCCGACAGGATGGCGACTTCGCCGCCTTCCGGCAGGTAATCGGCGGCGAGCTTGATGATGGTCTCGCCGATCAGGCCGGTGTCGGACGGGTTGAGATGCAGCTGGCGGCCTTCCTTGGCGACGCCCGAATCCCAGGAGATGACGGTGATGCCGCGGTCCATGGCCTTCTTCAGCACCGGCACCAGCGCGTCGGCGTCATTGGCCGAAATGGCGATGGCATTGACCTTCTGGGCGATCAGCGAATTGACCACTTCGATCTGCGCTTCGGCGGTCGCCTTAGTCGGGCCGGTGTAGATGATGTCGACATCGCCGAGTTCCTTGGCCGCCTCTTCGGCACCCTTGTTGGCGGCATCGAAGAAGCCGTTGCCGAGCGATTTCACCACCAGCGCGATCTTGACGTTTTCGGCGTAGGCGGCATTCACGAACATGGCGGCTGAAAAGGCCGCCGTTACCATCAATTTCTTCAAGAAGCTCATCGTATATCCTCCCTTGAGCGTTGCATTCCATCACCGCTGCGGGCGTGAGGGTTTCTCAGGCCTGCAGTGAAGATTCTTCCTTTGCCGACTTGCGGGCGACGATCAGCGTCACGCCGGCGGTCTCTAACATCTTGGCTTCGCGATCCTCGATGCCGTCATCGGTGATGACCGTGGCGATGCGCGACAGGCCGCACAGGATCAGGCTGGAGCGTTTGCGGAATTTCGAGGAATCGACCAGCACCACCAGTTCGTCGGCCTGGTCGATCAGTTTCTGCTCCGCCTGGATCAGCAGCGGGTCGCCTTCCATCAAGCCGAGCGGCCCAAGCCCTTGCGCGCCCATGAACATGCGGCGCGCATAAAAATTGCGCGTCACGTCATTGTCGAAGGGCGACAGGATGATGTTCTGCTCGCGATAAATGGTGCCGCCAGACAGCATCACGGTGTTTTTGGAGTGCTTGAGCAGGTGCTCGGCGATCGGGAACGAATTGGTGAAGATCGGCATGCGGCGGCCGGTGAGGAAATGCACCATCTGGAAGGTGGTGGTGCCGCCATTGATGATGATCGGCTCACCGTCCTTGCACAGCTCGACCGCTTCACTCGCGATTGCCCGCTTCTGCGAGGCGTTGATTGTTTCATTGACGGAAAAGGGCCGGCCGGCCAGCCCAATGAACTGCGGCGGCGAGATTGCTTCAGCGCCGCCACGCACACGGCGCAGGCGCTTCTGGACATGGAGTGCCGCGATGTCACGCCGGATCGTCGCCTCGGAGGACTCCGTCAGGTCGACCATCTCCTGCACCGTCACCACAGGCTTTTCCTGGACGGCGGACAGAATGATTCTGTGGCGCTCTTTTTCGTGCATGGTTCCTCCCTGCCTGAACATCTAGGCACCCAAAACGCGCAGTGTCAATCATTTCCGATCATATAATTTCATTGTGCAGTGCAATATGATCGAACTTGATCGTTTGTGATTGACAAGTCGGCTGCTTCTGTGGAAATTCGGGCCAAATTGGCCGCACCGTTTGCGTGCCTTTCGGGAGGATTGCATATGCTCGACAAGCGCACCGGCGCGCGCCTCGCCAATCTGTGGGACGAGGCCAAGGCTCAAGCGATGAGCGAGCCCGAACGGCTCGTCTATCGCTCCAATGTGCTTGGCTCGGACAAGCGCGTCACCAACTATGGCGGCGGCAACACGTCCTCGAAGATATGGCAAAAAGACCCGCTCACCGGCGAGGACGCCGAAGTGCTTTGGGTCAAGGGCTCGGGCGGCGACAGTGCTTCGATCAAGCTCGATGGCTTTGCCACTCTCTACATGGACAAGCTACGCGCGCTCAAAGGCCTTTATCGCGGCGTTGAGCACGAAGACGAAATGGTCGGCTTCCTGCCGCACTGCACCTTCAACCTCAATCCGCGCGCGGCTTCCATCGACACGCCGCTGCATGCCTTCGTGCCGAAACCCTATGTCGATCACATGCATCCCGATGCCATCATCGCCATTGCCGCCGCCAAGGATTCCAAGGCGCTGACCAAGGAGATCTTCGGCGACGCCATCGGCTGGCTGCCATGGAAGCGTCCGGGCTTCGAACTCGGCCTGTGGCTGGAGAAGTTCTGCCTCGAACATCCCGCCGCCAAGGGCGTCATCCTGGAGAGCCACGGCCTGTTCACCTGGGGCGACACCCCTCGGGAATGCTACGAGACGACGATCTCGGTGATTAACCAGGCGATCGAGTGGTTCGAGCGCCGCTCCGAAGGCGTCGCCATATTCGGCGGTGAGATAGTCAAGTCGCTCGACGCGGCCGAACGTCGTGCCATCGCGGCAAAGCTGATGCCCAGAATCCGCGGCCTGATCTCGGAAAAGAGCCACAAAACGGGTCATTTCGATGATTCCGCCGCCGTGCTCGAATTCGTCAATTCCAGGGATTTGCGGCCGCTGGCGGCGCTCGGCACATCGTGCCCGGACCATTTCCTGCGCACCAAGATCCGTCCGCTGGTCATCGAGTTCGATCCAGCAAAAACCGATGTCGATGCCGTCATTGCCCGCCTCGCCGACGACGTGGCTGCTTATCGCGTCGGCTACCAGGCCTATTACGACAGCTGCAAGCATGCAGACTCGCCCGCTATCCGCGATCCCAATGCCGTCGTCTACCTGATGCCCGGCGTCGGCATGTTCACTTTCGCCGGCGATAAGGCGACGGCGCGCATTTCGGGCGAATTCTACGTCAACGCCATCAATGTCATGCGCGGCGCCTCGACCGTCTCGTCCTATGTCGGCCTGCCCGCGCAGGAAGCCTTCGACATCGAATACTGGCTGCTTGAGGATCTGAAATTGCAGCGTATGCCGAAGCCGAAGTCGCTTGCCGGCCAGATCGCGCTGGTCACCGGCGGCGCCGGCGGCATTGGCCGCGCGACGGCCAACCGGCTGCTGCGCGAAGGCGCCTGCGTCGTGCTGGCCGATATCGACGAAACAGCGCTGGCCAGCGCCAATGACGAGCTGGCCAAGGCCTATGGCAAGGATTTCGTCCGCCCGGTGCTGATCAACGTCACCTCGGAGGAGCAGGTCATTTCGGCCTTCGCCGAGACGGCGGTCGAGTTCGGTGGCATCGACATTCTGGTGTCGAACGCCGGCCTCGCCTCCTCGGCGCCGATCGAGGAGACGACGCTGGCGCTGTGGAACAAGAACATGGACATCCTGTCGACCGGTTATTTTCTGGTCTCGCGGGAAGCGTTCCGGCTGTTTCGAGTGCAGAAAATCGGCGGCAACGTCGTCTTCGTCGCGTCCAAGAATGGCCTTGCCGCCTCGCCCAACGCCGCCGCCTATTGCACCGCAAAGGCCGCCGAGATTCATCTCGCCCGCTGCCTCGCGCTGGAGGGCGCGGAAGCCCAGATCAGGGTCAATGTCGTCAACCCGGACGCGGTGCTGCGCGGCTCGAAGATCTGGACCGGCGAATGGAAGGAACAGCGCGCCGCCGCCTACAAGATGTCGACCGACGATCTGGAGGAGCATTATCGCTCGCGTTCGATGCTGAAGCGTTCGGTCTTCCCGGAAGACATTGCAGAGGCGATCTATTTCTTCGCCTCCGACATGTCGGCCAAGTCGACCGGCAACATCATCAATGTCGACGCGGGCAACGCTCAAAGCTTTACGCGCTGAGCTACGTCGAAGCGCTTCCCTTCTCCCCGTCACTATGGGGAGAAGGTTCCGGCAGGCGGATAAGGGCGGCGCTGACTGAACGCATTTTGGGAGGAACAGCAGTGTCCGAATCCATCATCTCCGCCGACATCGTCGACAAGGACAATGCCGCGCGCAAGGCCCACCTTGAACGCGACTACACCTCGCTCGGCGAGCGCCTTGACCGCCGCGGCATCGCCATCGACTCGATCCTGCGCAAGGTCGAAAAATTCGCCGTGGCGATCCCGTCCTGGGGCGTCGGCACCGGCGGCACCCGCTTTGCCCGTTTCCCCGGCGCCGGCGAGCCGCGCGACATCTTCGACAAGATCGAGGATTGCGCCGTCATCAGACAATTGACGCAGGCGACGCCGACCGTGTCGCTGCACATTCCGTGGGACAAGGCCGATCCGAACCGGCTGAAGCAGGCGGCCTCGCGTTTTGGCCTCGGCTTCGACGCCATGAACTCCAACACCTTCTCGGATGCGAAGGACCAGACGCTCTCCTACAAATTCGGCTCGCTGTCGCATGCCGATGCCGGCACGCGCCGGCAAGCGGTCGAGCACAATCTCGAATGCATCGAGATCGGCAAGACGCTGGGTTCCAAGGCGCTGACGGTGTGGATCGGCGACGGTTCGAATTTTCCCGGTCAGGTGAATTTCGCCAAGGCGTTCGAGCGTTATCTCGACGCCATGAAGGAGATCTATGCCGGGCTGCCCGCCGACTGGAAGCTGTTCAGCGAGCACAAGATGTACGAGCCGGCCTTCTATTCCACCGTTGTGCAGGACTGGGGCACCAACTACATCATCGCTAGGGAACTGGGCGACAAGGCGTTCTGCCTGGTCGACCTCGGCCACCATGCGCCCAACGTCAACATCGAGATGATCGTCTCGCGGCTGATCCAGTTCAAGAAACTTGGCGGCTTCCATTTCAACGATTCGAAGTATGGCGACGACGATCTCGATGCCGGTTCGATCGATCCCTACCGGCTGTTTCTTGTCTTCAACGAACTGGTCGATGCCGAACTCTCCGGCGCCGAGGGTTTTGATCCCGCCCATATGCTTGACCAAAGCCACAACGTCACCGACCCGATCGAAAGCCTGATGCTGTCGGCGGTCGAGGTGCAGCGCGCCTATGCGCAGGCGCTGCTGGTCGACCGCAAGACGCTCGAAGGCTACCAGGACAGCAACGATGCGTTGATGGCGACGCAGACGCTAAAACTGGCCTATCGCACCGATGTCGAGCCGATCCTGGCCATGGCGCGATTGAAGACGGGCGGCGCCATCGACCCGGTCGCCGCCTACCGCGCCGCTGGTTATCGGGCCAAAGTCGCGGCGGAACGGCCGGCGGTCGCCGGCGGTTCGGGCGGCATTGTCTGAGGCGAACTTCCAGCCGATATTGCCCCTCACCGGTTTGCTTCGTGAGGGACCATTTTGTGAATGGACTCGATTGATCCGAGAGGCTCTTCTAGGCGTCCCCCCGCCCGGAGAACCGCCATGCCTCTCAACCGTCGAACCCTGATCGCCGTTAGTCTCTCGATCACTTTCGCCCTGGCGCCGTTGACGAGCGTCTTCGCTGCATCACCGGCGCCGGCCAAGGGCGAGCACGGCATGGTGGTGACTGCCCAGCATCTGGCGTCCGAAGTCGGCATCGAGGTCTTGAAGAAGGGCGGCAATGCCGTCGATGCGGCGGTTGCCGTCGGCTATGCGCTCGCCGTCGTCTACCCCAATGCCGGCAATATCGGTGGCGGCGGCTTCATGACCATCCGCTTCAAGGACGGCAAATCGACCTTTCTCGATTTCCGCGAGCGGGCGCCGCTGGCGGCGACAAAAACCATGTATCTCGATAAGGACGGCAACCCGGTAAAGGGTGCCAGCCTCGACGGCTATCTCGCGGTCGGCGTGCCGGGTTCGGTGGCCGGTCTGGAGATGGCGCGCGAAAAATACGGCAAATTGTCCCGCCAGGATCTGATGGCGCCGGCAATCGGCTATGCCAAGGACGGGTTCATCCTCAATCAGGGCGACGCCGCCTCGTTTGCCGGCAGCGCCGACAGGCTGGCGAAGGACCCCGCCGCCGCCGCCATCTTCCTGAAACCCGGCGGCAAGCCTTACGGCATCGGCGAGCGGCTGGTCCAACCCGACCTCGCGGCGTCGCTCGCCGCCATTTCCGAAAAGGGCCCCGATGCCTTCTATAAAGGGGCCATCGCCGATGCCATCGTCAAGGCGAGTGGCGCCAAGGGCGGCATCCTGGCCAAGCCGGATTTCGAGCAATATGCGGTCCGCGAACTGAAGCCGATAACCTGCACCTATCGCGGCTACGAGATCACCTCTTCGCCGCCGCCGAGTTCCGGCGGCGTCATCATCTGCGAAATCCTGAACGTGCTGGAAGGCTATCCCTTATCCTATCTCGGTGCAGGTTCCGCCGAAACGGTCCACGTCATGGTCGAGGCGATGCGCTACGCCTATGTCGACCGCAATTCAGCGCTCGGCGATCCCGATTTCGTCGACAATCCGGTCTCGAAGCTGCTTGACAAGGGCTATGCCAAGGATATCCGCGAAAAGATCGACCCGTTCCGGGCTGGCGTGTCGCAGGATCTGATGCCCAAGGGGTTTGGCGAGAGCAAGGAGACGACCCATTATTCGATTATCGACAATGACGGCAACGCGGTCGCGGTCACCTACACGCTGAACGGGTCCTTCGGCGCCGGCGTCGTCGCCGACGGCACCGGCATCCTGCTCAACAACGAGATGGACGATTTCACCCAGAAGCCGGGCGTACCCAACCTCTATGGTCTGGTCCAGGGCGAGGCCAATGCCATCCAGCCGAAGAAGACGCCGCTATCGTCGATGAGCCCGACCGTGGTGGCCAAGGATGGCAAGCCGTTCATGGTCATAGGCAGCCCCGGCGGCTCACGCATCATCACCATCACTCTGGAAGCCATCGTCAACGTCATCGACCACGACATGAACATACAGGAGGCGATCGACGCGCCGCGCATCCACCATCAGTGGCTGCCCGATAAGGTCTATGTCGAGCCGTTTGGCCTCTCGCCGGATACCGAAAAGCTGCTGGCCGGCATGGGTTATCACCTCGATCTCGGTGACCAGACCTGGGGCCAGGCGGCGGGCATCCTGGTTGGCGGCAAAAGCCTGGCGGAGATCGAGAAAGGCGGCGGTGCGCGCTATAATGGCGCCATCGACAGCCGCGCGGCCTCTGGCGAGGCGCTCGGATACTAAGCGAAATCCTGAAAGGTCTGGTGCGATCCCTTGGAATTGAGCACCGGCTTAGAAGGCCGGTGCTGGATCTTGTGTGTTCTGGCTCACAAGACCAGTGTGATGGTGGAGGCAATCAGCATCACGGCGGCAATGCCGACGAACAGCGCGTAGATGCGCGGCCGGTCGAGCAGCAGCGCGTTTCCGGATATCCAGGCGGACGTGGCGCCGCCAAGCGCGAAGAGGAAGCCGTTGCGGTGCCCGAAGACCATCGATGCGGCCATCAGCCCGCCAATGATCAGCGCGCCGAACACGATGATCACGGCAACGGCGTATTTCTCGAAATCGTTGCCGCTTCCCATGCTCGGACCGATCGCGTTCAACGTCGGCAGGTCGTCTGGATCGAAGGGGTTCGTCGACCCGTATTCGTCTTGACCGGCAGGCTCTCGCATCATTCGTTCTCCGTATAGCGGCAACAAATCATCAAGCCTTGCCGAGCGCAACCCGATCCGCGTTGCCTTGATGCGTTCGACCGGTCCTTGACGTCTTCAGGCCTCGGCTTGCCGCCGGCTTTTTGATTCGTGCCCTGGCCGTCTTTGGTCTCAGGCAACCCAGGACACGGCTGCCCAAAGGCGAACCGTGGACCCCTCTATCATGGAATGCGTTCGTGGAGGAAAAATGATGCGGGACATGGATTGGCCTTCGCGGCAGCGATTTTCGGCGGGGATGAAGTTGCACAGGGCCGTGACGAGCCGAATCGCTTGACCGCCAGTGCGGATGGAGAACAGGGTCGCGTCCAATCGCGGCCTTGGACGCGTCGCATCGCCACGGGTTCATGCGACGCGCTTCAGACGGCTGTTCGATGCGTGCCGGATCACCGCCAGTCGAGGCGGGCGGGCCATGCATCAGAACTTCATGCTGAGGCTGCCCTTGATGACGCGGCCTTCGCCATAGATGCAGCTGAGGTCGGGATTGCTGCCGGCCTCATAGCAAGTCGAGTAGTAGGTCTTGTCGAACAGGTTGGAGACATTGAGCGCCGCCTGCCAGCCATTCTTCTTGTAGCGCAGTGCCGCGTCGACAAGCGCGTGGCCGGGCACGCCGACCGTGTTCGCATTGTCGCCGAAGCTGGCGCCGATGTAGCGCACGCCGGCGCCGACGCTCAGGCCTTCGAGCACGCCGCTGCCAACCTCGTAATTGGCCCATAGCGATGCCTGGTGTTCCGGTACCCTGGCCGGGCGGTTGCCGATGATGTCGGCGGCATCGCTGGTTATCTCCGCGTCGAGATAGGTATAGGCCGCAATCATGCTGAGGCCGAAAGCCAGATCGGCATTGGCCTCGATCTCGAAGCCACGATGGCGGACTTCTCCGGTCTGCACCTGGTAGACGGGATTGGCTGCTGCCGTCGGCACGTTGGTCTTGCGCAGGTCGAACAGCGAAGCGGTGATGAAGCCGGGAAAGAAGGTTGGCTCGTATTTCACGCCGACTTCGTACTGCTTCCCCAGCGAAGGCAGCAGCGCGTCTCCCGACTGGGTTGGGCCGATATTGGTGGTGAAGGATTCGGCATAGCTGGCGTAGGGCGTCAGGCCATTATCGAAGAGATAGCCGATGCCGACATTGCCGGTGAAGGCGTGGTCGTTCTGGTCGTAGCTGCCCGTGCCAATCCGGTCGAGATTGGTGTTGTCGATCCAGGCCTGCCGCCCGCCGAGGGTCAGGACCCAGTGGTCGGCGATCTTGGCCTGGTTTTGTGCATAGAGACCGACCTGGCCGATCGTTTGCTTGCGATCTGTAATAATTAGGCTCGGTGCCGTGACCGGGATCGAGTAGTCCGGGTTCTGGGTGTCCAGCGGTGGACCCTCACCGTAGCCATTCCGCCCGTCGACCGACTGTCTGCTGTAATCGAGACCGAACAACAGCTTGTTTTCGACCACGCTGAAGTCAGCCTCGTATTCGGCCTGGTTGTCGACGTTGAACAGCGTTGCCGTCTCATCCACGGTGAACAGGGTGCGCGACATCGTATGGTCGTCGATCATGTCCGGGCCACCAAGCCATTCGCCATAATAGAGCTGCCGGTAGTCGGTGTCCTGCTGCGAGTAGCGCAGGTTTTGCCGCACCGTCCAATGGTTGTCGAACTCATGGCTGAACTGGTAGCCGATCGAACCATGGTTGGCATCGAAGCGGTCGAAATCGGGCGAGCCGGTGAAGAAACTACGCGGCAGATTGCCATACTGCGCCGGCAGGAACTGAATCGGGGTCAGCCTGTCCCACTGGTAGTTGGCCAGGATGGTCAGGGAGGTCTGCGCATCCGGCTGCCATTTCAGCGCTGGCGCGACGAAAATGCGGTCGTTGCGGGAATAGTCGGTTTCGAGCTCACCGTTGCGAACCAGACCGGTCAGCCGGTAGGACCACACGCCGGCATCGTCGATCGGGCCGCCGATATCCAACCCTGCCTCGACCGTGTTGAAGCTGCCATAGCTGAGGAAGCCGTCATAGATCGGCTTGTCCGTCGGCTGCTTGGTGACGGCATTGACCATGCCGCCAGCCTCGTTCTCGCCGTAGAGCACCGAGGACGGTCCCTTCAGCACCTCGATTCGCTCCAGCCCGTAGGGCTCGATCTTGAAGCCGGAGAAGTCGACCACCTTCTGCGGCAGCCCATCGCGATAGATCGCCGACGTGCAGAGGTCAAACCCACGGATAAGGCATTGGTCGAAGCGATCGTCGATGCCCCATGGCGAAATGGTAACGCCGGCAAGATAGGACAAGGCGTCCTCAAGCTGCCCTGGCTGGCGGTCGTCGAGCTGCTTGCGGGTCACCACCGAAATCGACCGCGGAATTTCCTTCAGCGGTGTGTCGGTCTTCGAGCCGGTGGTGGTATTCTTGGCGATGTAGCCGTCATCCGGGCCAATGGAGCTGTCGGCCTGTCCCTCGACATTGATCGGGTTGAGTTCGGTCGTGGCATCCTGCGCAAGGGCCTGGGTGCAAAGCAGGGTCGAGAGCGATGCGACCACCAGGCCCTGGACCCGCCGATGCGCCGCACGATTTGCACTCAACTCCATCTCAATGCCCTCACTGCTCGCAATACGCGCAGGGTCGTACCGGCCCTGCGCCAATTTCAAATTGTTGACTCATTTAATCATCTTCAATGTTGACTATTAAAGTCATGTTTCATAGTCAACCGGCCATCGGCTGTCGGCAGCCGGATTTTTGAACCGCGTCGTGTTGGAGAAAAACCGTGCCCGAGATCCACGCCCAGCCGGCTTTCCGCACAGGCGCCGCGCGGTGATGGCGGCCCTTGAATCCGACAGGGCTGAACGTCTCCGCGGCCGGATCACCCGGCGCGGCGCGCTAGGACTTTTCGTTCTGCCCTTTACCGGAATTGCATCGCCCTCTGCCGCTGCGAAGCCGCTGCGCATCGTCTGCCTGGATGACGGGCTGGCCGAGACCTTGCTCATGCTCGGCGTCAGCCCGGTCGCCATTGCCGGCCGCGACATCTGGGAGAAATGGGTGGTCGAGCCGCCGCTGCCGCCTGAAATCGCCGATGTCGGCACGCTGCTCGAGCCCAATCTCGAATTGCTGCAACAGCTCAGGCCCGACATCATCTTGTCCATGCCGTATCTCGACGGCATCAAGCCGCTGCTCGAACGCGTGGCGCCGGTGACGACGATCGGGCTCTATACCGAAGCCGGGCAGCCCTATCAGCGCGCCCTTGAGGCAACCCGCCAGCTCGCCGGGCTTGTCGGCAAGGAAAGCGAAGGTGAGGCGCTGATCGCGGCGACAGGCGCTTATTTTTCAGAGGTCCGCCAGCAACTGGCGCCGCTTTCGGCGCGGCCGATCTATGTCGTCAGCTTCATGGATCCGCGCAATGTGCGCGTCTACGGCAAGAAAAGTCTGTTTCAGGAGGTGTTCGACCGCATCGGGCTCAGCAACGCCTGGACGGCCGAGACCAATTATTGGGGATTTTCGACCGTTGGCATCGACGGGCTGGCGACGGCGACTGACGCGCGCCTCGCCTATCTCGAACCCTTGCCCGAGGGCGCCGGCGGCACGCTGACCGAAAGTCCGGTCTGGAACGCCATGCCTTTCGTGCGCAATCGCTCGATCATGCGCCTGCCCGCCGTCCATATGTTCGGCGCGCTTCCGTCCGCCACCCGTTTTGCTCGGGTCCTGGCGTCGGCAATGACCGCGGAAGCTGCCCATGGTTGACGGTGCTGCGACCATCGCTCAAGAGGGAAAGCCTGCGTCGGCCAGCCGGGCCTTGCCAGGGGGCTTTCTCGGCAACCAGCCGATAGGCGCGATCCTGCTTTGCGCGATGCTGCTCGCGGCGGCGGCGGCGGCAACCGTCTCAAACCTCAATGTGCAGCTGCCATCAGCGCTCTGGCTCCAATCGCTCGCCGCCCCCGACATCGCCGACATGCGGCAGGTGCTCGTCCACTACGCCTTCCTGCCCAGGCTTGCCGTTAGCCTTCTGTGTGGCGCGGCGCTCGGGCTTGCCGGAACCGTCCTGCAACAGGTTCTGCGCAACCCGCTCGCCTCGCCCGAAACGGTCGGTGTCTCGGCCGGCGCCTATCTGGTGCTGGCACTGGCGACGCTTCTGTCACCGTCCCTGCTTGCGTTCGGCCGTGAATGGATAGCGCTTGCGGGCGCCTTCACGGCCCTTGCCGCCGTCTTCGCTCTGTCCTGGCACAAGGACCTGTCGCCGCTTTCGGTCGTTCTGGCGGGGCTTGTGATCAGCCTTTATGCCGGCGCCATCGGTGCCGCTCTCATTGTGCTGCGGCATGAATGGCTGGCCAGCCTGTTCATCTGGGGCGCCGGTTCGCTCGGCCAGCAGGACTGGTCGACGACGCTGTGGCTGTTGCCACGCATCGGCACTGCTGCGCTGGCGATCTTCCTCATGGTGCGGCCACTGACCTTGCTTGGCCTCGACGATGAAGGTGCGCGCAGTCTGGGCGTGCCGCTCGGCGCCTATCGCTTCGCCGGACTGGCGGCGGCCGTCGCGCTGATCGCCTTTGTCGTTGCCGCTGTCGGCGTCATAGGTTTCGTCGGCCTGGCCGCAGCGACGCTTGCGCGCATCGGCGGTGCTCGCCGACTGGGCCAGCAACTGGTGATGGCGCCGCTCATCGGCGGGGCACTGCTGTGGGCCGCCGACCAGGCCGTACAGATCGCCACCGGACCGCAAGGCGACCTGCTGCCGACCGGAGCGATCACCGCACTTCTCGGCGCGCCGCTGCTTCTCTGGCTGCTGCCGCGGCTTGCGCTTGGGTTGGAAACCCCGGCCTTGACGGCCGCGCGCCTGCCTCGCGCAAACCGGCCCGGCTTCCTGCTGGCGGCGATCGGCTTGGCTCTGCTTTTGCTGCTCGGCCTGGCCTTGCTCTACGGGCCGAGCCCGCATGGCTGGACCTTCGCCTTCGGCGACGAGCTGCGGCCCCTGCTGTCGTGGCGGTGGCCCCGCGTGCTTGCAGCGCTGAGTGCCGGCGCCATGCTGGCGCTCGCCGGGCTGATGATGCAGCGGCTGACCGGCAATCCGATGGCCAGCCCCGAGGTGCTGGGCATCAGCGCCGGTGCCGCGCTTGGCTTGATGGTGGCGCTGTTCGCGCTCTCCGAGACCGGACGCCCGGTTCAGACGGCGGCGGCCACAATCGGCGCCTTCGCCGCTCTTCTGGTGACGCTGGCGATCGGCCGCCGAGCCGCCTATGCGCCGGAGCGGCTGCTACTCGCCGGCGTCGCCCTGACGGCTTTGTTCGACGCGCTGATCCTGGTGCTCACCGCCACCGGCGATCCTCGCGCCATGCTGCTGCTCAACTGGCTCACTGGTTCGACCTATGGTGTCGATGTCGATGCAGCACTGCTGACGGGCGGCATTGCCGTCTGTCTCTTCGCGTTCGCGCCTCTCTTCATACGCTGGCTCGACATCCTGCCGCTCGGCTCCGCCGCCGTTCAAGGCCTTGGCATCAACCTGAAGAGGACGCGGCTTCTCGTGCTGCTGATGGTCGCAGCGCTCACCGCCGCCTCGACACTGATCGTCGGCCCGCTGACCTTCATCGGCCTGATGGCGCCGCATCTTGGCCGTCGCCTTGGCCTTTCCCGTGCCCTGCCGCAGGCTATTGGCGCGGTACTCGCCGGCGCGCTTATCATGGTCGCCGCCGACTGGATCGGCCGCACCGCCATCTTCCCGCACCAGATTCCCGCCGGCCTCGTCGCAACGCTGATCGGCGGCCCGGTGCTGATGTGGCTGCTGCGCCGCCGCTGACCTTTTTGCCCCTGTGGAGATATCCATGTCGAAGTCGATGCCAGCCCTGATCGCCGACACGACGGTCCACGACTTTGTCCCGGCACGTGGTGGTGATCCCTGGCGGATATTCCTGCATGTGCCGTCTGGGCCAGTACCCGAGGCTGGCTGGCCTGTGCTCTACATGACCGACGGCAACGCCGTCATCGGCACAGCGGTCGACGCCATGCGCGCGCAGGCCTTCTATCCCACGGGCACCAATGTCGGCTGGGGCGTCATCGTCGCCATAGGCTATCCCCTCGAGGGAGCCTATGACCCGCTGCGCCGCTCATGGGATCTCGGCCCACCGCCGGGCAAGACCTATCCGCCCTTCTACGAGGGCACCCCCGAAGTCCGGACTGGTGGGGCAGGGGAATTCCTTGCCTTCATCGAGGACGAACTGAAGCCATGGGTCGCCAGTCGGGTCACGGTCGATACAAGCCGCCAGGCGCTCTACGGCCATTCCTTCGGTGGCCTGTTTGCGCTCTACGCCCTGTTCACCCGGCCTTCTGCCTTCCAGACCTGGATCGCGGCGAGCCCCGCCATCTATTGGGAAGACCGTGCCATCGACCGCTTTCTCGAAGCCTTCGAGGCCAACGTTCCCGCAGGCCTGACGGCGACCGTGATCCTGTCGGCAGGCGAATACGAGACGGATAAGCTGGCGCCGTTCCAGATCGGTGCCGAGGACGAGGAAAAGCGCCTGCAGCAGAAGAAGGTGACACGCACCGACGAATTCGCGCGAGCAATGGCTGAGCGTCTTGATGCTTTCCCGGGCGTGCGCGCGAGCTTCGAACTGCATGCCGGCGAAAACCACATGTCGATCCTGCCGGTAACGGTCAACCGTGCGGTGCAGGCGGCGTTTGCGATGAGGGTGAAGGATGCCGCCCTTTGCTGAACGCTGCGGCAAAGTGGTTGGCGCCTCGCGCCGTCATTCCTGTGAAGGGGAGGCGCTCAATCGACGGTAGGAGACGCCGCCGAAGCTTGCCGTCACAAAATCCGTGACGGACATCTTGCGCTTGCCTCCATCGCTGCAGGCGTAAACCGGCCAACCGGCATCGCTGCATTCGCTGGCAGCGCAGATGCGCGCCAGGCAGTTCCCGATAGTCAGCCGGAAGCCGCCCTTGCCGGCGAAGCCTTGCAACAGGCTGCCATCCGCCGAACGCCATGTCCGCGCACGAAATTCCGCCCGCAAAAGCAGTGGTTCGAGAGGGACCGCAAGGTTGGTTTCGCCGGCACGCCCTGCGAGCTGCAGACGAAAGCGCGCCATTGCGGTCGTGTATGCGGTCACAAGATCCGCTTGGCGAAAATAGGCGATCGCCAGGCTGGAGCGGTCAAGCAGATGAGACATCCACTCGCCTGCCTCTACCGGCCTCGTCAAGGCAACAAAGGCAAGAAAGGCGAAGCAAGCTCGTGACATTTTCCAGCAGCCATATCGATCTCGGCGTGCCGGTTTGCCCCCCGGTTGCCCTCCTATAACATCCCGCTAATCGGCGCCCGGCGCAAGCCGCTTGCTGAGGCAGTCCAGAAGGCCGCCGAGCAAAGGCGCCCGGAGCCGAAGACGGTGATCCGCATCGATGAACTTGTGCGGGCGATGGGCGAGGTGGAGGCGGCGTTTGCGGCCAGGATGAAGACCTTCACCAGCCAGGGTTCCTTAGCCGATGCGAGCCGGCGGCAGCTCGAACAGGGTGGCGCCGTTCTCCTGGCCGCGCTCGACATAGCCGATGACGCCAAACCATCTTGCGACATCCGGCCCCTGGAGCCAGCTGCGCGAGTGGATGGGGAGGTTGCCGGCGAGTGCCTGGATGTGCCTGATATGCCGTTTGCAGAAGCGAACGGTCGCGGCGCGGAAGAAATCCTCCTGTGCGGCAAACAGCGTATCGGCGGCATCGCTGTTCTCATGCCAGGCGATGATCGCCACGGCCTTGTCGCCCTCGACAAGCGCGTGAGCACGGCCTTCTTTCAAATTCATCATCAGATTGTCGTAGGCGATCTTGCGGTCCTTGCCAGCCGCGACGTATTCATCCGACATCCGCTTGGACAGACCGCGAAAGACATCCTCCAGATCCCCAAGCGTTGCTGCGCGTGCTCTCATTTCTCCTCCTAGCGCCCCGACAGGCAGTTTGCCCTAAGGTTGCGGGATCACCAAGCAAATCGAATCCGCCAGCGGCCCGATGGGAGCAAAGTCGTTTCGCCCTAGCGTTGCGACTGCTCCGCCGGTCAGAGATGGCAGTTCGAATTCCGCAGGCGGGGAAGATGCAGGACCGCGTACCCCATCTTCCAATCCTTCTGAACAAACAAAAACCCGGCGGTTGCCCGCCGGGTTTTCAATTTCGCCGAAGCGAAATTTATTAGAACGAGCGCTGGAAGCGGAGGAGACCGCCGACGCTGCTCTTCTTGTCGGCATTGGTCCAGTTGGAGAAGTCGGCGTCGTCGAACTTGCCTGCATTGAGGTAGTCGACTTCGGCCGTGATCGTCATGCCGGGAACGATGTCGTAGGCGATGTTCGCGGCGACGCCGAGGTTCTTCCAATCGTCATACGAGATCTGGGCGTTGAACGAGGTCTTCTCGTTGAACTTGTAGGTGCCACCGCCCCACACTGCCCAGTTGCCGCCCCACTGCTTGTAGAAGCCGCGACCGCCAGCCGGAATGGCATAGGTCGGGTCGTCAAGGTTGTCGTCGGTGCCGTAGCCGCCCATGACCCACAGCTGTATGGCGTCATTGACGTTCACGTCCAAGCGAACCTTGCCGGCGACTTCTTCGTAGTTGCTGTCATAGGCAATGACGCCGGTGATGGCGCCCCAGCCCTGCGTGTACTTCACGCCGCCGACGACATGCGGAACGTAGCTGTCGATGGTGCCAACGACACCCGCGCCTTCTTCGAGCGAAAGGACGGCCGAGAAGCCGTTGCCAGCGTCGAAGTAGTACTGGACGACGTTGGTGTCGAAATCGCCGTAGGGAACGAGCGTATCCTGGATGACGTTGCCGGCGTAGCCGATGAACGTATCGAAGGCCGATTCGTCCTTACCGACGCGGAGACCACCGAGCTGGATCCAGGCGAAGTTCAGCGAGGTGCCCTTGTTGCCGGCAGTATTGCCAATGGGAAAGCCGTCGTCGTCGAAGGCGCCGTAGCCGTTGCGGTTGCCGAAGTTCCAGCGGGTCTCGGTGTAGGTCTTCAAGGTGCCGAGTTCGGTTTCCTGGCCGGTCCAGGTCTTCAGCGTGAAGCGGGCGTTCTTGTACCAGGTGTCGTTTTCGGAACCGTCTTCGTGATCGAAGCTGCGAGCGCCGTCGAACGAGCCGACATCGCCGCCGCCAATGTCATAGCGGACATAGCCGCCGATGCGCAGGCAGGTTTCGGTGCCGGGGATGTAGAAGTAGCCAGCGCCGTAGACGTCGCAAATCTTGACGTATTCAGCGGGTTCCGGCTCGGCGACGACGACGGCGTCGGCGGCGCGCGCACCGGAAACTGCGATCAGGGCCGCAGCGGAGCCGAGGAGAAGGCTCTTAATGTTCATTTTCTGACCTCCAGTCAAAAGTTAAAAAACGGGTCTGGGTATTCTTTGCTGAAGGACAGCGTTCCCTGCCCCATCCCCACTACCGAAAAAGATGCGCACCGCGCCGCTTCCTCGAAACCGACATTACCCATGAGGCGGCGGCGTTCAACCACGATCGTACCGGCGAAAGGGCTATTCGGCTGCTATGCCCAGCCTGTGTTGCAGAAACGTCACGATTTGGCCTCACTTAGAAAGCTCTCGTTAACCGTCAGGCCCGTCGCAACCCCTTGTTTGCCGCCGAATCCGGCGATCGGTCGACGGAATCGTGGCCAAGCCCCGAGTCGCTAGCCAGGAAACTGCCGCAGAACCGCCGCATCCATGGAAAGCCGCGGTTCGGTGCGTTCTTATTTTTCCAGATAATGACGCGCGCTTGTTGATTGTGCCGGCGCTTTCTTCATCCAGCGGCGCAACGGAGAGGTGGTCGAAGGCGCTCCCCTGCTAAGGGAGTAGGGGTCAAAAGCCTCTCTGGGTTCGAATCCCCGCTCTCTCCGCCACTTCTGCCTGCTTGAAGACGGGCTTCCCAAAAATTACCTCATTAAAACAGGCTGATAGCTGAATATCCCGCTGCCATCGCCGCGCGATTCGGCGCCAAAATGCTCCGGAAACACCGCTGTTTTGTTCGATTCTGACTGGAGGTCAGAAAATGAACATTAAGAGCCTTCTCCTCGGCTCCGCTGCGGCCCTGATCGCAGTTTCCGGTGCGCGCGCCGCCGACGCCGTCGTCGTCGCCGAGCCGGAACCCGCTGAATACGTCAAGATTTGCGACGTCTACGGCGCTGGCTACTTCTACATCCCTGGCACCGAGACCTGCCTGCGCATCGGCGGCTATGTCCGCTACACCATCGGTGTGGGTGACATCAACGGCGTCCAGAACGTTCCGGACCACATGGGTGACGGCGAGCACGACACCTACTACAAGCAAGCCCGCTTCACGCTGAGGACCTGGACCGGCCAGGAAACCGAACTCGGCACCTTGAAGACCTACACCGAGACCCGCTTCAATTTCGCCAACAGCAGCGGCGACTACGCGCTTGGCGGCACTGGCTGGCAGGCTGGCAACACAGCCGTCGCGCTGAACTTCGCCTGGATCCAGCTTGGTGGCCTGCGCGTCGGTAAGGATGAAACGGCGTTCCAGACCTTCATCGGTTACGCCGGTAACGTCATCGACGACGATATCGTTGCTGACGGTCCGTACGATACCAATGTCGTCCAGTACTACTTCGACGCTGGCAACGGCTTCTCGGCCGTGGTCTCGCTCGAAGAAGGCGAGGGCGATGACACAATCGACAGCTACGTTCCGCATGTCGTCGGCGGCGTGAAGTACACGCAGGGCTGGGGCGCGATCACCGGCGTCGTTGCTTATGACAGCAACTACGAAGAAGTTTCCGGCAAGGTCCGCTTGGACGTGACCGCGTCTGACGCTCTGTCGCTGTTCATCATGGCCGGTTACGGCACTGGCGACGACAATGTCTTCAGCGGCGGTCATGACTTCTACAAGAAGTGGGACGGCAGTTGGGCGGTCTGGGGCGGCGGCTCCTACAAGTTCAACGAGAAGACCTCGTTCAATGCTCAGCTTGCGTATGATGAGGGCAAGAAATTCGCGCTGGCTGCCAACATTGCCTACGACATCGTTCCCGGCCTCACGGTCACGGCCGAAGTTGATTACGTCAACCTTGGCGACAGCGAATTCCACGCCAGCGATGACGGCTTCGGCGGTCTCCTCCGCTTCCAGCGCTCGTTCTAAGGGCTGGTTCCTTACAGGTGAAATCCAGCCCGGGCGCTTCAACGCCCGGGCTGTTTTTGTCTCGTGACTGGGTTTGGGCAGACAGAAGGAAAAGGGGGAATCGGTAGCTGAAAAAGTCTGAAGGGTGATTTCGTGGGATCCTCCCCAGGGTGGATGAAATCGACCGTCCGACTTAAAACTCTTGAAAGGACGTCTCCGAGCGGCTAGGGCTGGACCTATCCACTGGGGGGGCGTGGCTCACAATGACGAACGAAGCGATTCAAGAGGGATATCCCTCTGACCATTTTGCGGTGTTTTCTTCTCAGAATTCGAA
Organism: Mesorhizobium sp. M0621; assembly: GCF_040320745.1. Taxonomy (NCBI): domain Bacteria; kingdom Pseudomonadati; phylum Pseudomonadota; class Alphaproteobacteria; order Hyphomicrobiales; family Phyllobacteriaceae; genus Mesorhizobium; species Mesorhizobium sp. M0621. The sequence continues at coordinate 19,410 of NZ_JAMYQF010000024.1, forward strand.
GTTTAACTACACATACAACAAGATTCGAGAAGTAAAATCGTATAGGGTTGGAGAGCTATTTTTAGCGTACCGGGACATATTATGGGATGATGGGCGGCATAAATACAATGTCAGCTCTTTCATCGGCGAGATAGATGAGCTTCTCCTTGGGGAGCGATTCAGCGCCTTTGACCAGAGTACCCTGGACAATCTTATCGGCACCTTGCGCCAGCGCGGCAACAGCAACGCAACCATCAATCGAAAGATGGCTGCCCTCAGCAAACTGCTGCGCAAGGCTCATAAGATGGGAGATATCCACAGCCTGCCCGAGTTCCGCCGCCAGAAGGAGCGGGCGGGGCGGATTCGTTTCCTCGAAAGGGACGAAGAGGCACGGCTGTTCACGGCCATCAAGAGCCGCAGCGAGGACGCTTACAGGCTTTCCGTGTTCCTGGTCGATAGCGGCTGCCGTCTCGGAGAGGCGCTTGGGCTGATCTGGAACGACATGCAGGAGCATCGCGTCAGTTTCTGGATCACCAAATCCGGTCGCAGCCGGACGATTCCGATGACCGAGCGGGTCAAGGAGGTCATCAAGCTGCCACCCGCCGAAGGCCGTCGACCCAAAGGCCCATTCACCAAACTCAGCCAGGCCCAGTTCCGTGCCATCTGGAATGATGCGAAGGCCGAGGTCGGCCTTGGCGCCGACGACCAGGTGGTGCCGCACATCTTGCGCCACACCTGCGCCTCGCGTCTTGTCCAGGGCGGCATCGACATCCGGCGCGTGCAGATGTGGCTCGGTCATCAGACGCTGTCGATGACCATGCGCTACGCGCATCTGGCCACCAACGATCTCGACGGCTGCGTAGTCGTGCTGGAAACACCTCGATGCTCTGGGGCGGACAGCCCTTCTTCATCGGCGAGAACGCAGGAAACAAGGAGCGAGGCGCCCGTAGGTAAAGCACTCAAGCCCGCCAAAAGTGCCAAGTCTTGACGGAGCTTTCCAATCTGACGCCATTCTAGTGCATGTCGCCCAAAAGTGTGCTCGGTTTGGGAGAACGACATGCATGAAAACAAGGACCTGAAGCGGGTCGCCTGAATCCGTTCAGACACGATGCGCTCTAGCCGAGCCAAGGATTGCTCTCCGGCGTAATAGAGCCGCCCATCTCGTTCCAGCCAGCCATCATCGACAGGCAGTTGGGCAGCATTGAATCGCGTGCTCCTCCCGACGAACGCTTAGTACGGTCCACCCTTGGGTGCCGCGCCGCGCCGCTCGAGCGCGGTCTTGCGGATGATTTCCGCGATTTCCGGGCTGCTGCTGCACAGCATCTGGAAATCCGCCGAGTGCAGCGACAGGAGTGAGACCGCCGTTGCGGCGCTGACGGTCGCCGAGCGCGGTTCGCCGCTGATCAGCGCCATCTCGCCGAAGAAGGCGCCAGGGCCAAGCTCCACCGGGTTCGGCGTCGCGACGCTGACGCGCCCCTCCACGACGAAGAACATCTGATCACCGGTCTCGCCATTGCGGCAGATCACGGCGCCCGCCGGCATGACGCGAGGCCTTAACGCGCGCACGATCTCGACCAGCACGGCCGGACCGAGCTTCTGAAACAACGGCACAGCGGCGACCAATTGCCAATTGCGAACGAAATCCTCGCGACGGACTTCTTGATAAAAGCCGGTGGCAAGAATGCCAGCCCAGAGTGCGAAGATGCCGATGCCACTCATCATGACCGCTCCGGCCAGGATGCGGCCGGCGAAGCTTTGCGGAATGGCGTCGCCATAGCCGGTGGTGGACAGCGTGACCACCGCCCACCACATTGCCTGGGGGATGCTGCCGAACTTTTCCGGTTGGACGTCGCGCTCGATGACATAGGCCGCAAGCGCGACGCCGAACAGAACGACGCCGAAGAGCGTCGTAACGCCGATCAGGTTGCGCGCTTCGTTGGTCAGAATCCTGCCCAGCAGCGGGAAGAAAGTCGAGTCTCGCAGCGGTTTCAGCAGCCAGACAGCACAGTAGAGGCTCCTATCGGGCATGCCGACGAGCAGAAATGCGGCGAGCGGAACCAAAACCGCGAGCACATCAATTGCGATTGCCGGCGTCCTGTCCCGAACCTCTCCCGCCCGGCGCTTGAGCAGCGTCTCGGCCAGTTGCAGGAGATAGACGCCCCAGATGACCGCGAGGACCGCAACCAGAGCCAGTCTGCCTCGTCCGGACATGTCCGGTGTCGTGAGCGTAGCCACCGCCACAAGCCCAGTCGCAGCCAGCAGCGCGTTGAGCGGCGCGTAAATTCTTACGAAAGGCAGTGACATTCTACGCCCACGAGCAGCTGCTACCCTCCCAAGCTAATATGCCTTCAAGGCAAGTGCAAAGGTGCTTGCAGTCGCCGCGATGCGCATCACCAACGGTGAACTCAGATATCCCGGGTTGCTTCGTGACCGGACGTGAACAGACAAGCCACAACCGGCGAGAATGACACAGTCCGAACATTGTAATAGCTTCCGATTCCGACGGAAAACTGAAATATCGGAACGTCGCTTCACTCGAGCCCGATCCATACGACGCCGTCCTGCTTTCGGCAGGGATATACGACCAACTTTGCGCGATTTTTCGAAATGTCACCCAAATGGCGAGCGCATTGTCACCCACCTAAGCGACATCGGTATATGGCCACCGCTTGGACGCTTCGATGAAGGGCAAAGTCGATGAGTTCGCGGATTGCGGGGCGATCTGCGGTTTTCTGCTAATACAAATTGAAAATTGCGCCGTCATGTTTCACAACAGGTCGGTACAGCCAGGGGGTTCCGAAGCCTGCGGGTTTGTCACGGTCCTCAAGGCGAGAATTCGAAAAGACGTTCAACAATGACCCAGCACGCAGAAAATGCTCGAATTCTCATGTACAGCCACGACACGTTCGGGCTCGGCCACTTGCAGCGCTGCCGGACGATCGCGCATTCGCTGGTCGAGGATTTCCGGGGACTTCAGGTGCTTATCATTTCGGGTGCGCCTATCGCGGGCGCCTTCGACTACCGCGCCCGTGTCGACTTCGTGAAGATCCCCAGCGTCATCAAATTGCGCAACGGCGAGTACACCTCGCTGGAAAAGGATATCGACCTGCATGAGACGCTAAGGATGCGCCAGTCGATCATCCGCCACACAGCCGAGACCTTTCGGCCGGATATCTTCATCGTCGACAAGGAACCGCTCGGCCTGCGCGGTGAGATTGAGGACACGCTGTCGTACCTCAAGACGCGGGGAACCACGCTGGTGCTTGGCCTGCGCGAGGTGATGGATGCGCCGCATCTGCTCGAAGCAGAGTGGGCACGCAGGGATGTGATGCGCAAGATAGGCCTGTTCTACGACAAGATCTGGGCCTATGGTCCGCCGGATTTCTACGATCCGTTGACCGGCTTGGATGTGCCGCCAGTTGTCAGGGCAAAGATGAGATTCGTCGGTTTCCTGCAACGGAGCCTGCAACGGAACGAGTTGCCCGGCCACCGGCCCGAGGGCGATTATATCCTCGTTACCACCGGTGGCGGAGGCGACGGCGCCGAACTGATCCACGACGTCATCGATGCCTATCAGCAGGATCCGCAATTGCAACACAGGGCGCTGATCGTCCTTGGACCTTACATGCCGGCGCGCAAGCGCAACAAGCTGATCAAGAAGGGATCCAAGATCCCGTACATCAAGATCATCGAGTTCGACAACCGCATGGAAGACCTGATTGCCGGCGCCAAGGCGGTTGTGGCGATGGGCGGTTACAACACCTATTGCGAGATACTATCTTTCGACAAGCCGGCGCTGATCGTGCCGCGCGTCGAGCCCCGCGAGGAACAACTGATCCGCGCTCGGCGCGCAGCCGAACTCGGCCTCATCGAGATGTTTTTGCCGGAAGAAGCCAAGGACTCCCAGCGGTTTGCCGATGCGCTGGTGGCACTGCCGGACTGGCCCCGCCCGTCACAGAGCAATCCGCATCTGACGCTGGAAGGGCTGCCTCATATTTCCGAAATCGTCGCGGAACTGCTCGACCGGCGGCCCGGCCATCGCCTGTCGGTCATTGAAGGAATGAACTGACTTGCGACATCGCAAGATTGTCGTGGTTCTGAAGGGCTATCCGCGCGTCTCGGAAACCTTTATCGCGCAGGAACTGCTCGGTCTGGAGCGTGCGGGGTTCGAGCTGATACTCGTCGCGCTCAGGCGGCCGACCGACGCAAAACGCCACCCCGTGCATGACGAGATCAAAGCGACCGTCCACTATCTGCCGGAATATCTGCATGAAGAGCCGCTTCGCGTGCTTCGCTCGCTGTTTGCTTGTTTGCTGCGGCCGGGCTTCTGGCGCGCGCTCGGATCGCTGGCTGCCGATATCCCCCGCGACTTTACCCGCAATCGCGTGCGCCGTTTCGGGCAAGCGCTCGTGCTGGCGGCCGAATGGCCGAAAGACGCGGGATGGTTGCATGCACATTTCGCGCACACGCCGGCATCGGTGACGCGCTATGCCAGCCAGCTTCTTGGCCTGCCCTGGAGCTGCTCAGCCCACGCCAAGGACATCTGGACTTCGGCGGACTGGGATTTGGCTGGCAAGCTTTCCTCGGCGCGCTGGACGGTCACTTGCACGAAGACCGGCTTCGACCGTCTGAAGGAACTCGCTAACGGCAACTCGTCTGTGCATCTGAGCTACCATGGGCTCGACCTCGATCGTTTCGGCAGTTTTGGCGAGGCGCGAAAGCATCATGACGGCTCGGTGCTGGACGAACCGGTTATCCTTCTGAGTGTCGGGCGCGCCGTTGAAAAGAAAGGCTACGATACCTTGCTGGAGGCTCTTGCCCTCTTGCCTGGCGATTTGGCGTGGCGTTTCGAGCATATCGGCGGGGGCGAGGAACTGGAACGGCTCAAGGTATTGGCGCAAAAGCTAGGACTGAGTGGTCGCGTCTCTTGGAAAGGCGCGCTTGCGCAGGAGGAGGTGCTTGAGCACTACCGCTGCGCCGACATCTTCGCCCTAGCCTGCAGGATCACAGCTAATGGCGACCGGGACGGTCTGCCGAATGTTCTGATGGAGGCGGCTAGCCAGCGGCTTGCCTGCGTGTCGACCAATATTTCGGGCGTGCCGGAGTTTTTATCGCCGGATGAAACCGGGCTGCTGGTTCCGACGGAAGACCCACTTGCCTTGGCACAGGCGCTGGAGCGCCTGATCCGTGATCCCGTGCTGCGCGCCCGACTCGGCGAGGCCGCAGAGCGGCGCGTGCGCGGCAGTTTCGATCATCTGGCAAGCATTGGACAGCTCAAGGAACTGTTCGAGCGCGAGTGGCGGGCCGCCGATTGAACCGGCTGCGCGCCTTCCTTTATGTCCAGCATCTGCTTGGTATCGGCCATCTCGCGCGCTCTAGCCGCGTCGCGGCGGCTCTGGTCGATGACGGGTTTGACGTAACCGTTGTGACCGGCGGAGCGCCGGTCGCGGGGTTTCCGGGACTCGGCGTAAAATCTGTAACCTTGCCACCTGTCACCTCCGGTGATGAAGGGTTTTCCGGACTTGTCGATTTGCAGGGCAAACCCATCGATGATGATTTCAGGAAGCGGCGTTCGGAGATGCTGCTGCAGGCATTCCGGGATTGCAGGCCGGATATCGTCATTATCGAGGCGTTTCCATTCGGACGTCGGCAGATGCGTTTCGAACTCTTGCCGCTGCTCGAGGCCATCGACGCGACGTCCCCCAGACCGCTGCTGGCGACGTCCGTGCGTGATATCCTTCAGGAGCGCGTCAAGCCCCGCCGAAACGAGGAAACGGTCGACCTCATCAACCGGCATTTCGACCTTGTTATGGTCCATGGCGACCCGGCTTTCGCAACCATCGACAAGACATTTCCACTGGCTGGGGCGATCAGGGCCGAAGTCACCTATACAGGGCTCGTTGCCGCGCCGCCGTCGCCCCTGGGCTCCGAGCGCTTCGACGTTCTGGTGTCGGTTGGCGGCGGGGCTGCCGGAAAGAGCCTTGTCGGCTCCGCCATCGCAGCGGCGCGGAACACCAACAACCGTTGGAAATGGTGTCTGATCACCGGCCCAAACCTGCCGAAAGACGAGTTTGACGCGATCGCAGGCGATGCCACGCCGGGCCTGTCCATCTTCCGGTTCCGCGAGGATTTCGCCAGCCTGCTGACCGGCGCCCGCCTGTCAGTGTCGCAGGCGGGTTACAACACGGTCTGCGATGTCCTGCGCGCGGGTTGTCGCTCCCTGCTCGTCCCATTTGCAGCCGGCGGGGAAACCGAACAAAACGTTCGCGCCCTGATGCTCGAAGAACTCGGTCTTGCAACGGTGCTGATGGAAAAGGACCTAACGCCTGAAGGTTTGACGCAAGCGATTGAACAGGCGCTTGTGGCGCCGACGCCATCCGCGCATCGTCTCGATCTAGAGGGCGCGCGTCACTCGGCGCAAATCCTGCGCGAGCGCTATCGAACATGGTCCCCAAAAAGATCCTAGTCTAGACCGCTCCAATCAGCATGAAGCGCGTATAATTTTTTGTCGGCAATTCGCCGGAGAACCGCACCTCCCGTAGCGCCGCCATTGCTTCGAAGGCTGCCAGTGAAGCCACGCAGTTGATGTGCGTCGGCTCGCTGAAATAGTCGTTCGATTGCAGCAGTACATTCGTGCCCCGTGGAAGCAGAGCAAGCCAGGCGCGCAGATCGGCTATGTGTTCGCAGCTCGTATTGACCGTCAGGTCGGGCCGCCCGGCCGCATAGTCGAGCGCGTACATATCTGCCGTCAGCGCGCGGAACCGGTCGCCGGCTTCCCGGTTGAGGGTCCCGGCAACCGGCGCGACTTCGGGATCGATGTCGATGCTGTCGACCGCCGCGATGTCGAAGCGAGCGTCGTTGAAAAGCATTGCGGGCAATACGCCGTACCATCCACCCAGAACCCATATGCGCCCGAACCGGCCGCCGCAGCTTTCGAACAGCCTATCGAGCGCCCACATCTTGCAGGCGACCTGCTTGTGGTTGAAGGCGTTGGCGATATCGGCCTTCGGATGCTTGCTGATGACGCGCGCCAGCCCGGCAACGAGAGGGTCGTTGACATAGGCAGCAATTCCCCGCGTGAGGTCCAGTGTTTGTTCGTGCCAGTCCATGCCGGCATTGCGTGGTTGCGTGACATCCATCATATTCGTCTTGTATGTTGGGATTTCGGGCGACACAACGCAATCTTGCCTCCCGCAAGGCTGTTCGTTCCGCGGACGTGATCATGCTGCAAGCCGCTTCGCCATTGCCCGATGCCGGAGAGAGCCGGCTGCGTCTGTCCGGGCCATCGGCGTGCATCCGCCAGTACCAGCCGCGCAGCTGCAACCTCGTGCTCGCCTATTCGCCAAAACCCCACGGAAGCCGCGAACCGTCCGAGCGCAGGACAATCTCCCTGCACCGCAGCTTTGAGATTGTCGTTGGCAACGAAGAAATTGCCGATATCCCATTCGCCAGCAGGTGCGTCTCCATCCCGCATCCTTCCAATTGAAGGATCCACAGTCTCATATGGAACCCAGCCTAGCCCGCTATATCTGGACGCACACCAAGAAGCAGCAGCTCTGGATATTGATGATCGTCCTGCTTTCGATGATCCCGTATTTCATGTCCTTCGACCTGCCGAAGCTGATCGTCAACGGCCCGATCCAAGGCAAGGGTTTCGAGCAACCGGGCGCGACCCAGCCATTCATGAGGCTACACTATAACGTGCCGTTCATTGGAGAGGTCCAGTTCTTCTCCGGTTTTCAGCTCGATCGCAAGGAGACGCTGTTTGCCCTGAGCCTTGTGTTCCTCTTGCTGGTCGTCATCAACGGCCTGTTCAAACTCTACATCAACACCTACAAGGGCCGCCTCGGCGAACGTATGCTGCGGCGTATCCGCTTCGATCTGGTCGATCGTGTGCTGCGGTTTCCGCCGGTCTACTTCAAGCGGGTGAAATCCGCCGAAGTGGCGACCATGGTGAAGGACGAGGTGGAGCCGCTGGGCGGCTTCATCGGCGATGCCTTCCTGCAGCCGGTGCTGCTCGGCGGCCAGGCGCTGACATCCATGCTGTTCATCATGATCCAGAACGTCTGGCTCGGAATGATAGCGGTCGTGATCGTGGTGATCCAGATCGTGCTCATCCCGCGAATGCGGCGGCGGCTGATCGTGCTCGGGCGCCAACGGCAGTTGACGGCGCGCGCGCTTTCGGGCCGGGTTGGCGAAATCGTCGACGGCATCGGCGCGGTTCACGTCCACGACACATCAAACTACGAGCGCGCCGACATAGCTGCCCGGCTCGGGCTCATCTTCAAGATCCGCTTCGATCTTTACCAATGGAAATTCATGGTGAAGTTCCTCAACAATTTTCTCGCGCAGCTGACGCCCTTTCTGTTCTACATGATCGGCGGGTATCTGGTCATCCAGGGGCGACTGGACGTCGGCCAGCTCGTGGCCGTGATCGGCGCCTACAAGGACCTGCCCGGACCGATGAAGGAACTGATCGACTGGGATCAGGATCGGCAGGATGTCCAGGTCAAATATCAACAGGTGGTTGAACAGTTCACCGTCGAGAGTCTCATCGCGCCGAAAATCGGGGCATTGACGATCGACGATCCCGATCCGATGACCAACCCCCTGTCGGCGATCGGTCTGTCCATAGCAGACGATGGCGGTGCGATGCTTCTCAACCGTGTCTCCCTCCAGGTCAAACCCGGTGAAACGGTGGCGCTGGTCAGTACCGCAACTGGTGGAGCGGAGGCGCTTGCAGAAGCTTTCGCGCGGCTGAACTGGCCGGACAGCGGAAGAGTCGCTTCGGGCGCAGACGACCTGCTTGAACTCCCCGAAGCAGTGACCGGCCGGCGCATGTCCTATGCCTCGTCGGATGTTTTCCTGTTCCAGGCAAGCCTTCGCGATAACCTGCTCTATGGGTTGAAGCATGCGCCGCTGATATCGGCGTCTTATGACGGTGCCGCGGCGGACCAGCATCGCTGGAACATCCACGAGGCGCACAGGTCGGGCAATCCGGATTTTGATATCCACAGCGACTGGATCAACTATGCTTCTGCTGGCGCTACCGGCCCGCACGACCTCTTTGAAGCCGTGCGCCGGGTGCTCGACGCGGTTGTTCTGTCGCGCGATATTCTGGATCTTGGTTTGCGCTCTTCGGCCGACCTCAAGCGTCACACGGAGCTTGCCAGGCGGATCGTCGAGCTGCGTGCGGCGCTGCGAACCCGGCTGGACGACGAAGGGCTGAGCGGACTGGTGGTTCCTTTCGAACCGGGCGCCTACAACAAGGAAGCGACGATCGGCCAGAACCTGCTCTTCGGCGCTGCCGCCGGCCCCGAACTGGCCGACAGGGCTCTTGCCGCCAATCCCTATTTCGCTTCTGTGCTGAAGCAAGCCGGCCTCGACCGCACGCTCTACGAAATGGGCATGGAAATCGCCCAACAGGCGATTGAGCTGTTTGCCGACCTGCCGCCCGATCACCAGTTCTTCCAGCAGCTCGCCTTCATGAGCGCCGACGAGATACCCGCCTACGAAACCTTGCTGCAACGGCTCAAGAATCGTCCCTACGAGGCGGTTTCGGAGAACGACCGTGCCATGATCGTCACCTTGAGTTTTGCCTACATCGAGCCTCGGCACCGCTTCGGCCTGCTGAGCGATGAGCTGATGAGCAAGATCGTCGCTGCCCGCAACCGGTTCTATGAAAACCTGCCGCCCGAACTGCAAACTGCGGTCGAACGGTATGACCCTGCCAGATACATTGCCGCAGCCACCGTCATGGATAATGTCCTGTTCGGGCGTGTGGGCAACAACCATCCCGACGCGCCGGACCGCATACGCTCAATCCTCTATGAGATTCTTGACGAGCTGGGGCTTTATGCCGAACTTCTGGATGTTGGCCTGGACTTCAACGTCGGCTCCGGCGGCAGGCGGCTGACCGGTGGACAGCGACAGAAGCTCGATGTTGCCCGTGCCCTGCTCAAGCGTCCCGATTTTCTCATTCTCAACCGGCCGCTATCGGCGCTCGACCAACGCATGCAGGATAGGGTGCTGCGAAACGTGCTCGAGGAAGCCCGACGCGACGGCCATTCGCCGGCAATTGTGTGGGTCGTGACGAATCCGTCAATGGCGATGATGTTCGATCGCGTTATCGTCTTCGACTCGGGTCAATTGGTGGAAGACGGAACACACGAGACACTTCTGGCAGAGAACGGTATCTTCAAGGAACTGGTGTCGTAGAGCGATGTCTCGGAGACGGAATTAATTCCATCTGGGTGCCCGTTGCTCTAGTCTGGCAAACGCGAATTTTGAGGTTTGCGACAATGCTGCTCAAGGATGAAGTTGGAATGCTGCAACGCGTTCCCTTGTTTTCTGGCATCGAGTTGACAAAGCTCAAATTGCTTGCGTTCACATCCGATCGCGTGAGCTACAGCGCCGGCCAGATCCTTTTCCGGCAGGGCGACGAGGGAGATGCCGCCTATGTCATCCTTTCAGGCAGCGCGGATATTCTGGTCGATTCCGACAGCGGACCGATAAAAGTTGCCGAAATGGTGCCAAATTCGATTGTTGGCGAGATCGCCATCCTGTGCAACAGCTCCCGCACTGCAACCGTCAGAGCGGCAAGTCAGTTGGAAGCCTTAAGAATCCGCAAGGACCATTTCCTGAGGCTTATGAGGGAGTCCCCGGAAATGACCATTGAGATATTGAGGGTTCTTGCCGATCGCCTGAGCCATACCACCGCGGATCTGATCGACGCACGAAGCGCCAAATAGCAACTGACGTGCGGTCGATCCTCCCGTCGTGATAGCATTGGCCTCTTGCTGAGAAGGTCACTGGAGGAACCTGTCTCGCCTCTTGTTTGGACGCAAATTCCGGACGGAAAACCGGTTCACACTTTTCCTGGAATTGCTCTAGCAGCAGTTCTTTGGCTACGATGAGCGACTGGAACCGCGAAGGGGCTACCATGGACGACGACGTTTTCCTGGTCAGGTTTTGGGGTGTGCGCGGCAGCATTCCGGTATCGGGGCCAGAATTCTCTCGCTATGGCGGCAACACAAGCTGCATTGAGTTGCGATGTGGTAAGCATACGCTTCTGTTCGACGCGGGCTCCGGCCTGCGGCCTGCCGGCGGCGCGCTTCGGACGTCGGGCGTGACCGATTTCGACCTGCTTTTCACCCATTGCCACTACGATCACATTATCGGGCTGCCGTTCTTTGCGCCGATCTACGACCGGAGCGTCAAGGTTACGCTTTGGTCCGGGCATCTTGCAGGACGCATGACGACCCGGCAGATGGTCGATGAGTTCATGCGGCCGCCGTGGTTTCCGGTGAAACTGGAGGTCTGCAAGGCAAGCCTCGACTGCCGCGATTTCGTATCCGGAGACGTGCTTCGGCCGCGCGAAGGGGTGGTGGTCCGAACCGGCAGTCTTGTTCACCCAGGCGGCTGCATCGGCTACCGGGTCGAATGGGGCGGCCGCGTCGTGGCGGTGATTACAGACACCGAGCACGAGCCGGACAAACTTGATCGTGCGGTGCTCGGCCTGATCGAAGATGCCGACCTCGTCATCTACGACTGCACCTACACCGAGGAGGAAATGGAACGCCGCCGCGGCAACGGGCACTCGACATGGCAACAGGGCGTCAAGCTCTGTGAGGCGGCTGGAGCGCGAGGGCTTGCGCTGTTTCACCACGATGCGACACGCACCGACGGGGAACTGGATGAAATCGAGAAACTGGCAAAAGACAGGTTCGCCGGCGCTTTTGCCGCGCGGGATGGCCAGACGCTCGAATTTCCAGTCTCATTGCACAAAAAGCGCTGAGCTATTTTCCTTTGCCGGCGCTGCGCCCGATCAATGTCCTGATTGGAAGCCATGCGCAGGCTTCAGTCTGTGCGGTGACTGTGAACAGCCGTTCGAGGAAAAGCCAGGCCGATTCATCATGTACGAGATGGTGGGTTAGCAGGCCGACCGGTTCGCCGCCGTCGACTGCATGCTGCAAGTGCGCGATGATAGCCTGGACCAATAAGCCATGATCGCGGCAGCCGCGCGTGCCATGCCAATCCATGATGTCGACATTGCTGTTGATGACCGCAAGTGAAGCCGGCATTGGCGGCCCATAGACCGACAATGCCGCAAATCCTATCGATCCAAGGTCGGATACCAGGCCGGTGTCGATCCTGTTCCAGGGGGGCACCAGCATCGGAACAGTGCGTGCGCCGTGCAGGCCGGTTACGTGCGACAGCCCGCCAGCCAGTTCATCGAGCACCGCCTCGCGTGGCCGATGGGCGCCGAGTTCCTGCTTTTTGTGACCCTCGGGCGCGTGATTTCGGTGCACCCAGCCATGGATGGCGACCGTGGCATGCGGCGCCTCGTCAAGCCGGGCGACAAGCTTCTCATCAGTGAGGGCCGGAATGACGGCCAGAGTGACCGGAACCGCGAATTCACCGGTGAGGTCGAGCAGCCGATCAAGCGCGGGTGTCGGATCCACGGCATCATCGTCGCGCAGCCAGAACTCTGCCCTAAGACCCGCCCGTTGCCGGCCCGCCAGTTCTTCCACCAAGGGCTGCCAGATCCGATCGGATGTCATGAAACGGGGACCTTCGGAAGAAGTTCGGCCAGACGCGCCGCTGCAACGCCGAGGGAACGTTCTTCGAGGATGAAACGTCTGGCTTCCGCGGCCATGATGGTTCTTTCGTCGCTACAGGCTAGAAGCCTTTCAATGGCAGAAGCGAACGCCGCCACATCGCTCGGCGGAGTGAGAAACCCGGTCTGGCCATCTCGCACGACTTCCGGCACGCCGGCGATATCCTGAGCCACCACCGGCAGCCCGGCGGCTTGTGCTTCAAGATAGGCAACGCCATAGGCCTCGCCGAAACCCGGCCAGACGTAAATTCCTCCACCATAGAGGACATCCGGCACGGCGGCTGGCTCAATCGCGCCAAGCCATTCGATACGGTCGGCGGGCAAGCCGGCGAATTGCGCCTTGACCTCGTCACGGGCGGGCCCATCGCCGACGACCGACATGGTCCAGGGCAGGTGGCCGATCACGCCGAGCGCTTGCGCCAGCATGCGATAGCTTTCGACTTTGTCTCCCGGGCGCATCATGGCAACGGTGACGAGGCGCGTCGGACAACCTCGTCCCGGCATTTCGCGGAATGCCGATGTGTCGATAAAGGGCGACAGCATATCAAGAGCGACGTCGGGTATCGCATCTGCCAGTCCCTGACGATCCCTTTGCGTGAAGCAGATGTTCAGCGCCGCCTGTTCGACGGCTCGCACCACCAACGCTTGCGCATCGGCCCACAAACCGGCATTGCGCCGCCTCGAATAGGAAGCTTCCGCTGTCACATATGGGACAGCAAAGGTCGACGTTAGCTCGGGCCCGATCAGGTCGGGCGCTTTGTAATAGGGATGATAGCAGAACCATAGATCGGGCTTGCCGTCACGATCCCAAAGCCTGGTCAGCCGCGCGGCTTCCCCTCGGGCCTCTATCTTGAGTGCATCGAAACTTTTCGGCCCCGGTTCGCGTAGATAGAAGCGCAATTCGGATGCCAGTTCGACGCTGTGTCCTCCATGCTCCAGCGCCTTGATCAGCATGCGTGCCATCTGGCGGTCGCCGGAGGCAACGGGATGATTGGGCGACTTCAGCGGCGCGTAGAAGGCAATTCGCATCGCGCGACCCTATCATCGGAATGCATGCGCAAGTCAAATTCGAAGCATGATCGACTTCACCTTCAAGCAGTGGAATGTGCTATCTGACGCTCATGGAAACAGCTGCCGCGCCCGACCCGTTTGTAGCTTCTCTGCCGGTCTTCGCAAAGTTCGAAAGCGTTGCCGATATCGACAACTATCGGCCTCTCCCCGATGGCTGGGCGCTGGCCACAGCTGACATCGTCGGCTCGACCAAGGCGATCGAGGCTGGGCGCTATAAAACCGTCAATATGGCCGGCGCCAGCGTCATTTCGGCGCTGCTTAATGCGCTGGGTCGGCAAGATCTGCCCTTTGTCTTCGGCGGCGACGGCGCTCTCGTCGCGTTTCCCGGCTCGGCGCTGGAGATCACCCGCAACGCGCTGGCGGCTGTCCAGAGATGGGTGGCGGACGAACTGGACCTGACCTTGCGAGCCGCAATCGTGCCGATAAAGGATATTCGAGCCCAAGGCCTCGACGTTCGCGTGGCGAGATTTCAGGCCTCCGAAGCGGTCTTCTACGCCATGTTCGCCGGCGGTGGCGGCAGTTGGGCGGAGGCCGAGATGAAAGCGGGGCGCTACCGCATCGATCCTGCGCCGGCCGGCGCGCGGCCGGACCTGACCGGCCTCTCCTGCCGCTGGAACCCGATCGAAACCCGGCATGGCGAAATCGTCTCGATCATAGCCATACCGGGGGCGTCGCGCGACTTGCGCGGTTTTCAGTATCTTGCATCCGACATCATCGCCCTTGCCCGCAGGCAGGAACGCGATGGCCACCCGGTGCCGGTGAGCGGACCGGACTACAGTTTGCTGCCCGCCGGCCTGGATATCGAGGTGCGGGCCACGGCGCCGGCGGGACGGCGGTGGTTGTCGAAGGTGTGGATAGTGTTCCTGATGACGCTTACGGCCGTCACCGATAGATATGGCTGGACGATCGGCAGTTTCGATCCGAAAATCTACAAACGCGACGTGGCCAGCAATTCGGATTTCCGGAAATTCGACGACGGCTTGAAGATGACCATCGACGTTGACGCTGATGTGTTGCAACGGATCGAGAACCGGCTGAAACAGGCGGAAGAAGCGGGCATCTGCAACTATGGCCTGCACCGCCAGAAATCGGCCTTGATGACATGCCTCGTCGCCTCGCCTCTGCAGCGCGATCACGTTCATTTCATAGATGGTGCCGCCGGCGGCTATGCGATGGCTGCCGCAAGCTTGAAGGCAAAGTTGCCGGTCTGATGACGGCTTGCGGGAATCCTTTTTCCGCAATATGCCTCGGCCATGGTTCCTGGGACCATGGTAAGCCGTGCCATGGGACCGGCCAGCCTATCCGAATTAACGGGGAAGCAGATTTTTGGACGCTTCACGATCGGCATATGACCGTCTGCTGAACCGTATCTCGACGCACGCCGCGCAAGTCGGCGTGATCGGATTGGGCTATGTCGGGTTGCCGCTGGCAATTGCGGTCGCACGCGCCGGCTTCCCGGTTTTCGGGTTCGACATCGAAGCCCAGAAGGTCGAGAGCCTGAACAACGGCCAATCCTACATCGAGGCGGTGACATCGACAGCCCTTGCCGGCCACGTGGCGAGTGGACGGTTCCGCGCCACGGCGGATTTTGCCGAACTGTCCGTCTGCGATATCATCATCATCTGCGTTCCGACACCGCTGACGAAAAACCGTGAGCCGGACCTCTCCTTTGTCAGGAACACGACTGGCACCATCGCAAAGCATCTGCGTCTCGGCCATCTCATCGTGCTGGAATCTACTACCTATCCCGGCACCACCGACGACGTGATCAAGCCCATACTGGAAGAAACCGGCTTGCAATCGAAGATAGACTTCTTCCTCGGCTTCTCGCCCGAACGCGAGGATCCCGGCAACCGCAACTTTGAAGTCGCGACGATCCCGAAGGTCGTGGCAGGTGACGGCGTTGAAGCGGCGACGCTCGTGCAGGCTTTCTACCAATGCGTGGTCAAAACCGTCGTTCCGGTTTCCACCACGGCGACCGCCGAGGCAGTCAAGCTGACGGAAAACATCTTCCGTTCGGTCAACATAGCCCTCGTCAACGAATTGAAGGTCGTGCTCGGCGCGATGGGCATCGACATCTGGGAGGTGATCGAGGCGGCCAAGAGCAAGCCCTTCGGCTACATGCCTTTCTATCCTGGCCCCGGATTGGGCGGGCACTGCGTTCCGATCGATCCCTTCTACCTGACGTGGAAGGCGCGCGAATACGAACTGCCGACCCGCTTCATCGAGCTGGCGGCAGAGATCAACACTGCCATGCCGCGTCATGTGGTCGATGAACTGGCGAAAGCGCTGGACCGGCGCTGCGGCAAGGCGCTCAGCCGCTCGCGCATTCTCATCATCGGGCTCGCCTACAAGAAGAATGTGCCCGACATACGCGAAAGCCCCTCATTGCGGCTCATTGAACTCATCGAGGAATGGGGCGGCAAGGCGGAATTCCACGATCCGCATGTTGCCGAGATCCCTACCACACGGGAGCATATGGCGATCAAGGGGCGCCGCTCGGTCGAATTGACCGAGGCGGCCTTGAAGGATTTCGATGCTGTCGTCGTTGCAACCGACCATGACGCGATCGACTATCGGACAATCGCTGATCACGCCCTTCTGATTGTCGATACACGCAATGTTTTTGGCCGTCTCGGGCTCCTCCGAGAGACGGTAGTGAAGGCCTGACGGCGTCCCAGCCGGCGAATTTTCTGCCCGATGTCAGGATCGTGATTGCACTCCGCCCGCAGCTTCGCCACATAACGCCACAAGACATGAATGCAGTTAAGCCTGTTCCTTGGTTGCAAGGACAGTCATTCGGGAAATTCTTTCGCCGTTCTGCCGCCGGAGCCGGCCTCGTTGACTTTGGGGCACCTTTGGGTCGCTGGCGGACTGTGTTATGGCGGATCGAAGGATAATGGCTCCGTCTTCGACGGGTTTCGAGGTGGTATGAGCACGGCGCAAGCAGAAATTTCCACAATTCTCATGGATAAGGTTGCCGATTGGCTGACTCAGTCGGCGCTGGCGGGCAACGAGCTGGAAACATTGGTAAAGGGGTTTTGCGAACGGCTGGCTGCTGCCGGCCTGCCGCTGAAGCGGGTGCATTTGAGCTTTTCGATGCTTCATCCGCTTTATGACGCGCTTGGCTTCACCTGGGTTCGCGGCCAAGGCATGGAAGTGGAAGGCTTCCGCAAAAAGGACGGCGTTCATTCTGACAGATTCCTGACCAGCCCATACTACTATCTGCTCAGCAACAAGCTCGACCATCTGCGGCGTCGGCTCGACCAGTCAGTCCCGTCGGAATTTCCTGTTTTCGATGAACTCAAGCTTATGGGCGTGACCGATTACATTGCTTTCGTCCATCCTTTTAACGGCAATACCAGTCAGGGCATGATCGGGTCCTGGTCCACCGACAGTGCTTCAGGTTTCACCGACAGCATGATTTCGGCGCTGCTGCGTATCCAAAACCATCTCGCCATCGCCACCAAAATGGCGGTGCTCACCAAGCTGGCCGACAACATGATGACCACTTATCTCGGCGGCGACGCCGGCAGACGCGTGCTGGACGGCCAGATCAAGCGTGGCGAGGGCGACACAATCCGGGCCGCACTGGTCATGGCCGATATGCGCGGGTCGACAAGGCTTGCCGAAACTTCCGGCCGCGAAATCTACATCGATACGCTGAACCAGTTTTTCGATGCCATTGCTGCACCTTTCAATCGCAAAGGCGGGCAGATCATGAGTTTCATAGGGGATGGCTTCATTGCCGTCTACCCTTGCGAAAGGCATCGCTCGCAGTCCGAAATCGCCTGCCAGTCTGCTCTGGCGGCAGCGCACAAGGCCACTGCGCGCATGGTGGATCTCAATCTGCGAAGGAAGGAAAAGGGGTTGTCCGACATAAAATTTGGCATCGGCCTGCATGTCGGCAACGTGATGTTCGGCAATGTCGGGCTTACCGACCGGCTCACATTCTCTGTCTTCGGCTCGGCTGTAAACGAGGTCCAGCGCCTCCAGACCCTGACCAAGAAATATCCGCACCGCGTTCTCGCCAGCAAAGACTTCGCCAGCTATTGCGGCACCAACAGCTGGCTGACGCTCGGCAACGAGGAGCTGGCGGGGATCAAGCAGAAGCTGACGGTGCTTTCACCCGATCTGTCGGGCGCTCTCGCACTCGATGAAGATGGTGCGCTGGAGTCGGTTTACGACCGGAGATCGGAGGCCGAGCAGGTCATGCTGCTTCATCGCGATGCCGCTCGGCTGTCGGCGGGCGACTCGAGGAAGCTCCAGTAGCTCGCCCCAATCTGATCCGAACGCCTTTGGCAACCAGTCCGGTCGCCGGATTCGCCACTGGCGACCGTTTCGAATCCAAGTTGCTCTAGGCTGGTAATGCGCTAGTCTCGCTTTCTGGGCCTGCCGCTCGGCGGGCCGCCAGAGTGGGGCTGGTGTGAGAATGAATTCGGGCGTTGATCTACTTCGGGTCGAAGACGTTGGCATCTCTTTTGCCATTATCGGAGGACCGTTGCATGCCGTCAGGCGTGCAAATCTTCGCGTCCTGCCCGGCAAGGTTACCGCGCTTGTGGGCGAGTCCGGTTCCGGAAAATCGGTTCTTAGCCAGGCAGTAATGGGCATTTTGCCGAACACAGCCCATGTTCGTGGCCGTATCCTGTTTTCCGATCCTGAAAAGCCTGGCACGACGCAGGATATCCTGCAGATGCCGCGTGATGGACCCGAAATCCGGGCGTTGAGAGGCAGCCGCATCGGCAAGATCTTTCAGGAGCCGATGACATCGCTGTCGCCGCTGCACACGATCGGCAACCAGGTCAGCGAATCCCTGCAGATTCATACGCCCACGGCTAGGGCGGAGCGCAAGGCGCGGACCGAGGAAATGCTCAGCCTTGTCGGCTTTCCCAATCCCAAGCGCGCCTATGACATGTATCCGTTTGAACTTTCGGGAGGATTGCGTCAGCGCGCCATGATCGCCATGGCGCTTATCTGCCGGCCCGCTTTGTTGATCGCCGACGAGCCGACGACGGCGTTGGACGTCACCATCCAGGCGCAAATCCTGCAATTGCTGCGCGAGCTTCAGACGAAGCTGAACATGGCGATGCTGCTGATCACGCACGACCTTGGCGTAGTCGCCAACGTCGCCGACGAGGTGGTGGTCATGTACCATGGCGAGATCATGGAAGCGGGACCTGTGGAGGCGATATTCCGCCGGCCGGGCCACCCTTACCTGAAGGGCCTGATGGCAGCCGTTCCGCATTTCGACCTGAAGCCCGGCGAAAGGCTGAAGGCGCTCCGCGAGGTGCCGGTAAATGTCGGGAACCTGCTCGGCAAGCAGACGGCGCCTGTATCGAAGGGGCCGGACGACATCCTGCTGTCGGTCAGGGATCTGACAAAGACCTTCACGATCCGCAAGTCCGGTTGGTTCGGCGGAGATCATCAAACCTCTGTTCGCGCCGTGGACGGAGTGAGCTTCGATATCAGGCGGGGTGAGTGCCTGGGCCTGGTCGGCGAAAGCGGCTCCGGCAAAACCACTGTCAGCAAGATCCTCATGCGGGCTGTCACCCCTAGCGGCGGCTCTATGATCTTCAATGGCCGCGATGGTCCGATCGACATCTTGGAAGCCGAGGGAGACGCCCTGCGCATGCTGCGCGCGAAAATCCAGATGGTCTTCCAGGATCCGGTTTCGTCGCTTTCACCCCGCATGACGGTGGAGAACATTTTGAGCGAGCCGCTGGAAATCCATCGACGGGGCAATGCCGCATCCCGACTAGCCACGGTCAAGAGCCTGATGCAGGCAATCGGGCTCGACCCGCGCTTCATAAAGCGTTATCCGCATAGTTTCTCCGGCGGGCAGCGTCAGCGTATCGGCATCGCGCGCGCGTTGGCGCTGGGGCCTGAACTCCTGATCTGCGACGAGCCGGTTTCGGCACTCGATGTCTCTGTCCAGGCACAGATACTGAACCTTCTGAAGGACCTGCAGAAGGAACTGGGCCTGACCTACCTGTTCATATCCCACAACCTGGCGGTGGTGGATTACATGGCAGACCGCATCGCAGTGATGTGCGGCGGGCGTATCGTCGAGCTTGCCCCGCGCGAAATTCTGCTTAGGAAACCGGTCCACCCCTACACGCGCTCACTGGTCGCCGCAGTACCTTTCCCAGATCTCGACAGGCCGATGGATTTCAAGACGTTGAAACTCAGCGGCGCTTCCGACACCAGCGCATGGGCACCGCAATTCCGCGACGAGGGCGACGAGGACATGCTGTCGCCGCTCGATCTTGGCGGCGGCCACCTCGTGCTGGCCCGACGTTCGGCCGATGTCAGCGAGCTACGCCATTGATCAACCGGCGCATCGTCCTTGGACTCATGGCTTCGGCATTTCTGCCGGGCACGTTGCGCGCCGGCGATCTGGAGCCGGAATTTCTTGAGCCGCAGCTGCAGGCCAGGGCGCTGCCGGCACTCGCCGAACGCTTGCCCAAGCGCCCGCGCGAGTTGAATCTCGCTGCGATGGGCCGGGAGCCCGGCCAGTATGGCGGCACGCTGCGTACCATCATCGGCAGCCAGAAAGATATCCGGATGATGACGATCTACGGGTACGCTCGCCTGGTCGGCTATGACGAAAAGCTTAACTTGCAAGCCGACATTCTCGAAAGTTTCGACGTAGCGGATGATCGCGTCTTCACATTCAAGATTAGGGAAGGACATAAATGGTCCGACGGCAGCCTGCTGACGCCGGAGGATTTTCGTTATTGTTGGGAAGATGTCTGGCTGAACGATGAGCTTTCGCAAGGCGGGCTCGCCCCGGCCCTGCTGGCGGACGGCAAGCCGCCACGCTTCGAGATCGTCGACCCGTTGACGGTGCGCTACAGTTGGGATGCGCCCAATCCCGACTTCCTGCCCAAGCTTGCCGCTGCTTCGCCCACACCGCTTGTTTTGCCGGCCGCCTATCTCAAGCAGTTCCACAAGAAATACCAGGATCCATTCCGGCTCGCCGGCCTGATGAAGGAGAACCGGACCGCGAAATGGACGCTCCTGCATATCCGCATGTCGCGGCAGTATCGCCCGGAGAACCCGGAACTGCCGACGCTCGATCCCTGGCAGAACCGGACCAAGCCGCCGGCCGAGCAGTTCATCTTCGAGCGCAACCCGTTCTTTCATCGAACAGACGAGAATGGCCGGCAACTGCCCTACGTCGACCGGATCATCATGAATGTCAGCTCGTCGGCAATCATCTCCGCCAAGACCGGTGCAGGCGAGAGCGACCTGCAATGCATGGGAATTGACTTCAGCGATTACTCCTTCCTGAAGGACGCGGAGAAGCGCTACCCGGTGAAGATGCATCTGTGGAAACGCACACAGGGCTCGCGGTTGGCGCTGCTGCCCAATCTGAATTGTGCCGACCCGGTGTGGCGTGGCCTTTTGCGTGACGTGCGCGTGCGCCGCGCACTTTCGCTCGCTGTGGACAGGCGCGAGATCAATATGGCCGTGTTCTACGGATTGGCGCAGGAAAGCGCCGATACGGTCCTGCCGGAGAGCCCGCTCTACCGGCCGGAATTCGCGAAGGCCTGGGCTACCCATGATCCCGACCAGGCCAATGCCCTGCTTGACGAGGTCGGGCTTCAGGCACGTGACGATGACGGCCTGCGGATCCTTGCCGATGGACGCTCGGCGCAGATTATCGTGGAAACGGCCGGAGAAAGCACGCTGGAAACCGACGCGCTCGAGCTCATCACCGATCACTGGCGCAAGATCGGCGTCGCCCTATTCATCCGGACTTCGCAGCGCGACATCTTCCGCAGCCGCGCGCTTGGCGGCCAGATCATGATGTCGATGTGGTCGGGCATCGACAATGGCGTGCCGACCGCCGACATGAACCCATACCAGCTGGCCCCCACCATCGACGACCAACTGCAATGGCCGCTCTGGGGCGCTTACTATCTGTCCCATGGCAAGATGGGTGAGGCGCCCGACCTTCCTAAAGTGGTCGAGTTGATGGCTTTGCTTAAGCGCTGGAACTCCTCGACCGAAACCACGGAGCGCGCCGAAATCTGGAATTCAATGCTGTCGATCTACACCGATCAGGTGTTCTCGATCGGTACGGTGAACGGAACGCATCAGCCGATTCTGGTGTCCTCGCGCCTGCGCAATCTGCCTGACAAGGCACTCTTCGGCTACGACCCGACCGCCTATTTCGGTGTCTACATGCCGGATACATTCTGGCTTGGAGGCTCCTGAGCGTGCTTCGATATCTAGTCTGGCGCATCGCCGTGATGGTTCCAACGCTGCTGGTCATATCGGCGCTGGTGTTCACGATCATCGAACTTCCACCGGGTGACTATTTCGACAGCTACGTTGCCGAGCTTCGAGCCCAGGGCGAAGCGGTGGACTCCGATCGCATCGAGATGATGCGCAAGGAATACGGTTTCGACCAGCCGCCGGTCATTCGCTACTTCTACTGGATCGGCGGGATGCTGCACGGCGATTTCGGCTATTCCTTCGAATATGAGCTGCCGGTTCGCGACGTCGTCGGGGACCGAATGTGGCTGACCGTGCTGGTTTCCTTCGTCACGATCATCTTCACTTGGCTCATCGCCTTTCCGATCGGCATGTACTCCGCCACCCATCAATACAGCTGGGGCGACTACGGCCTGACTTTCTTCGGCCTTCTCGGCCTTGCCATTCCGAATTTCATGCTGGCGCTGATCCTGATGTATTTCGCCAACATCTGGTTCGGCACGTCCATCGGCCATCTCATGGACCCGCAATATCTCGGCGAGCCGATGAGCTGGGCCAAGGCGAAGTCGATCCTCGCCCATCTCTGGATTCCGGTCTTGATCATCGGCACCGGCGGCACGGCAAGCATGATCCGGCGGCTGCGCGCCAATCTACTCGATGAGCTGCACAAGCAATATGTCGTGACAGCGCGCGCCAAAGGCCTTCATCCGTTCAAGGCACTGGTCAAATATCCGCTGCGCATGGCGCTCAATTTCTTCATTTCCGATATCGGCTCCATCCTGCCGGCCATCATCTCCGGCGCTGAAATCACGGCGATCGTGCTGTCTTTGGAAACGACCGGGCCGATGCTGATCAAGGCGCTGCAAAGCCAGGACATGTATTTGGCGGGTTCGTTCCTGATGTTCCTCGCCTTCCTGACGGTCATCGGCGTGCTGATTTCCGACCTGGCGCTGGCGCTGCTTGATCCACGAATTCGTTTGCAGGGCGGCAGCACCAAATGAACACGCAATCGCCGCTGCCCGCTCCGGGCGCTCCACTGCAACACTACGTTTCCATCGCGCCCTTTGACCTGCAGTCGGTCGAGGCGATGACGCCCGAACAGTCGAAGGTCTTTCAGGCGTCGCAGTTGCGGCTGATGTGGTGGAAATTCCGCATGCACCGGCTTGCCCTTGTATCCGGCATATTCCTGGCAGTGCTGTATTTCGGGATACTGATCTGCGAGTTCCTGGCGCCCTACAATCTGCACACGCGTAATATGGACTACATCTATTCGCCGCCGCAGCGAGTGCACCTTTTCCACAACAGCCAGTTCGTCGGGCCATTCGTCTATGGCCGCCAGATGACGCTGGATATGGACACGCTCAAGCGGAACTACATCGAGAACCAGGATGATGTTCAGCGGCTCCGTTTCTTCTGCAAGGGCGACAGTTATCGGTTCTGGGGCTTGATCGAAGGTGACAGGCATTTTGTCTGCCCTGCCGAAAACGGCCAGCTCTTTCTAGCCGGCACTGACAGGCTGGGGCGCGATGTGCTCTCGCGCATCATCTATGGCGCACGCATTTCGCTGACAATCGGCCTCGTCGGCATCAGTTTCAGCTTCCTGCTCGGCATCATCATCGGCGGATTGGCCGGTTATCACGGCGGTATATTCGACCTGATCGTTCAACGGATAATCGAAGTTCTGCAATCGATTCCCAGCATCCCGCTATGGCTGGCTCTGGCGGCGATCATGCCGATAACCTGGAGTCCGATCCTGATCTATTTCGGCATCACCGTCATCCTCGGGCTGCTCGACTGGACCGGACTGGCGCGGGCCGTGCGTTCAAAGCTTCTGGCTTTGCGCGAGGAGGATTACGTTCTGGCCGCGCAATTGATGGGCGCCGGGAGCAGCCGCATCATTAGGCGGCATCTCATTCCCGGCTTCATGTCGCATCTGATCGCGACGGCGACACTCTCCATCCCCGGCATGATCCTGGGCGAAACGGCACTGAGCTTCCTTGGGCTCGGCCTGAGGGCGCCGATAACCAGTTGGGGCATCCTGCTTACCGAGGCGCGCAGCGTCAGCGTGATCGCGTTCTATCCATGGCTGCTTTTGCCGATGCTCCCCGTCGTCCTCGTCATCTTGGCGTTCAACTTCCTCGGCGACGGGTTGCGGGACGCCGCGGACCCCTACAAGTGACATCGCTATTCCGCCGCGCGCTGCGCTGCCGACTCCACCCGGTATGATCCTTGTCGGCAGCCTATTCGCTTGTTGCAGTGTTCATCGTTCGCCTCTACACGCGGCAAGACTCGATCGGGGTTTAACGCGTCGCCTCTGGTTTCAGCCGCGAAACGGTCTGGTCGGGGACAGTTGATTTCGTGGACTTGTTCAGGAGATACAATAGCGCATGAGTCGCCTCGACAGTTTCATCCGGAGGATGACCGCACAGCGCGACATACTCGATCATGTCTGCGCCGAAGTGGCGAAGATGGAGGGGCCCGTGCTCGAGCTCGGCCTCGGCAATGGCCGGACGTTCCACCATCTGCGCGAGCGCCTGCCCGGACGCCGGATCGTAGCGTTCGACCGCGCACTTGCCGCACATGCCAGCTCAATTCCCGAAGCTGAAAACCTCGTGCTCGGTGAAATACGCGAGACGGCGAGCAGGTTCATTGGCATCGACGCCGCTCTTGTTCATGCCGACATCGGCACCGGCTATGAAGATCGCGATGCAGTGACCTCTACCTGGCTTCCCGATCTGACCGTGCGCCTGCTTCGCGTCGGCGGCTTCGCGGTCAGCGGTACGCCGCTCGATCACCCGCGGTTGCAACGCCTCGCGCCGCCGCCTTCGGTGCCCGCCGATCGTTATTTTATCTGTAGGCGCGTGTGAGGGGCCACCAAAGTCTTCAGGGGATCGTATAGACTGCTATCTCTCGCTCAATGCCGCGCAGCGAGACCTCGTGGGGCACGGGCGTCAGCGCGTTCCTGTGCAAAAGATCGGCGGTGAGACTGTCATCGACCACCGCACGAGTGGCGAAGATCGCCTGTGCGTTGGCAAGGTTCTGGACCCGCGAAGCAATATTGACCGTCTGGCCGAAATAGTCCTGTCGCTCGTTCATAGACACGGCGATGCAGGGGCCGGCATGGACGCCGATCTTGAGCAGCAGGTCCTCGCGCCCGCTCTTGTCGTTGAGCGCCCGCATGGCATCGCGCATCCTGAGGGCCGCAGCAATCGCACGATCAGGCGTCGCGAAGGTCGCCATCACCGCATCACCGATCGTCTTGACCACCGCGCCTGCCTCCGCCGCGACGATCTCGTGCAGAACCTGGAAATGCGCGCGCACGAGATCGAAGGCCGCAAGGTCGCCCACCCGCTCGTAAAGCGCGGTCGAACCGCGCAGGTCGGTGAACAGGAAGGTCAGGCTGGTGATCTTGAGACGCTGGTTGATGTCGAGCGTATCCGTGCGATAGAGATCGCGGAACGTCTGGTTGGTAAGCAGGCGCTTGGCGGTGAGGAAGGGCCGGCGTTTGCCCAGGAAATCATGCAAGGCCTGGCCGGCGATGAAGACCGTCGGCAGCACGCGGCTGTCGGTCCTGTTTTCCAGGGAAATGCGCAGCGGGCCGGGTTGCATCTCCAGCGTCTGGTTCTGGACATGGTCCCGGTCGAAGACCAAAGAGAGGCTTCGGCGCTCCTTTGTCGGTTCGCCCTTCACGTCGATGAACTGCGCTGAATGGGTGACCGGCTCGAAGACGATGATGAATTCGGATGGAAGCTGTATGGGCAGAAGTGCCTTTTCACCGGGCGCAAGCTCGATATCTTCCAGCGAAAACGCTTCCAATTTTTTCGCGAAATCCTCATCCGGGATGTCGATGCCGGACGCCCAATAGATCTGGCGGAAATATTCCACCATCGGCAGTTCGTGTGGATTGTGGGCGGCAATCCTGCGTATGCGGGGACTGACGGTGAATGTCACCTCGACCATCTCGTCGAGGGTCGGCGAATAGCCCTCGGAGCACAGCGCGCAGGTGTATTCGTCCTTCTGCAGGGTTTTCAGCGTGGCGTTGGTGTCGAGCACGCCGCCACAGCCGGGGCACAGAACATTCCAGGAAACGTCGAAGATGCCCACCCGCGCCGCATGGAGAAAGGCGCTTATGGCGCGCTCCTCGTCGAGACCATGCTTGCTGGCGAACGCTGGCGCATTGATGCGGCAAAGTTCGCGGTCGTTGCCCTCCGCGACCGTTCGCTTGATTGCGTCGATTACCATTGGATCGACATCGGTCGATCGCCGCAGAAGCGAGAACAGATCCTGAGCTTCGTTCATCGTGCTGGCTCCGGAAAATGCGCCTCCCAGGCGTGTTGATCAGACCGCTCTTTGGTCTGAGTGTTTCATTTTACTTCGAAACGGACCGTACGGCCATTCGAATAGATAAGCCTGGTGACAGTTCAATTCCCGTACATTGTACTTCGCGTACCCCAAGGGATATGATCCATAGATCCGATTTCCTTGCGGTAGTCCCGCCAGTCCAAATGAGGCGGACTACCTTGACTTCATGGGTTCAATGACTGAGTACCCGCGCCTTGTCTACAGCAGGAAAGCCGTTCGCAAGGCCGGCGACCGGCTGGCAGAACCTATTCAGTTCGGACTAGACATCACTGCCGGCCAGTACGTGGACGCACTCGAAATCTTCTCAATCGCCAATAGCTGGCGCGACTCGCATTTTCTGCCGATGCGGAGCGTTCGGTTCTCTGTCGGTCACCACATGAGAGCCCTGCGACTGAAGGGTGACATGGCATCCCGTCCGAAGCGTATGGCGTCCATTCGTCGGAAGCTTCGAGAGTCCACCACCAATTTGGACACCATGAACGACATCGGTGGTTGCCGAGCGATCATGGCCGACATCAAAGGTGTTCGCTCGCTTCTCGCATCGATGCGAGATAAGTTCCCCCATGAGATCCACTCTCGGGAATTCAATTATATCGATGAACCGAAGCCGGACGGCTATCGAAGTCACCATATTGTTTTCAAGTACCGACCCAGAGATGCCGACACTGAGGCTTTCGAGGGACGACGTATCGAATTGCAAGTTAGGACCAGACTTCAGCACTCATGGGCAACTGCAGTTGAGGCTGTTGGGCTATTCCGGGGCCAGGATTTGAAGCACGGAAAGGGCGAGCAGGATTGGCTGCGCCTTTTCCAGCTTATGTCGGCGGAATTCGCGCACGTTGAGCAGTGTCCCGTTCATATCGGTGCTCCGGATCACAAAGACCGGGTACGAGAATTGCGGGATATCAACAAGCGTATAGGTGCGACCAGCATACTAGACGATATCAAGAATCTTACCCATTACCCAGAGAATTTCGTACAGACAGCGGAAAAATCTCGATACTATTTGCTCCAATATGGCGAAGATCATAACGTGACCACCCAACCATTCCGGACGCTTATGTTAGGCGCGCGGACATTGGAACAGATAGAGAAAAAAATCGAGCTAAGGGGCATTGAGGCAAAGGCTGTCTTGGTCGAGGTAGATAAAGCCGAAAAGCTTGTTGAAATGTATCCGAATTACTTCGGAGACGTTTCCCTATTTGTTAGCAATCTAAAATCCATCTGCACGGGAAAGGCAGCTATCGAATACAGTCTAGCCCCGCAAAAGGTGGTAGCTCCTTAAGCCCCGAAAAGCCTGATTATGGTTGGCTTAAGCATCGCCGTTTGAAGTAGCCGGACCATCGGCCTTCCTCGGCAGAATTCGCCCTATAGCCCGTTCGAAATCCTTGCCGCCTTCATCAGCCTCTAGCTCACGAGCGGCTTCCTTGAACCGCTCGGATTGCTCTTTCTGACTAAGCTTTCCAGCCTTTTTGGGCTTTGGCACGGTATTTGGACGGTCGCCAGACGCCATGGGGTGCATCACCTTGCACCAGTCGTTTCATAGGTCAGACGCTTGCCGCCAAGCGGGCCAAGCTTGCCGTCGCGCATGGCTTCACGGATGCGGTGCAAGATGAACCAAGCGGTTTTCAAGGTCACGCCAAGCGTGCGGTGAAGCTTATTGCTGGAAATACCCTTCTTGGACGAAGCGACAAGGAAGATCGCCTGTAGCCAATGGTTGAGCTTGACGTGGCTGGCTTCAAAGAACGTGCCAATCTTCACGGTGAAGGGCTTGCGGCACTGGTAGCATTTATAGGTGCCGATGCGGGTACTCTTGCCTTCCATCTTCGCAATGCGCTCAACCCCGCCGCAATGCGGGCAAACAGGACCGTTCGGCCAAATCCTGGCTTCTACGAACTTGTAGGCTGCGGCTTCGTCGTGAAAGTGGCGGTCTGAAAGCACGGACATCTTTATAACTCCTTATAAAATATAATAAATCCGTTTATGTGGGTACGTCAAGTATAGTATATGTGGTTCAATTTCTATTCGACGGTTTTCATCGGCCGGGAGCAGCATTATGATGGTCCATGGGGTATTCATCTTTGGGAGTCTCTCCCATACCGACATCCAACAACCCGCCATTTCCCGCGGCCCTGCGGCTTTTCTCTGTGGTGGTCATCATCGTCCTGATCGTAGGCGCCGGCCTGTTTTTCGCGCCTGCACTGGTCAAGCCGCGCTGGCCTTGGGCCGTCACGCCGTTCAATGCCCGCTTCCTCGGCGGCTTCTACACCGCCGAAATGGTCGTGATGGCGGCGCTGCTGTTCTGGAATCGCTGGTCGCCTGGCAGGCTTGTGCTCGTCATGGCCTTCATCTTCACCGTCGTCGTGTCGGTGGCTTCGTTCATCAATCTCGGCTATTTCAACTTTGAGCGCAAAGCGCCCTGGCTCTGGTTTTTGGTCTATCTTGCTTCGGTCGCGGTATCCGGTCTGTTCCTGTGGCGGGCCAGGGCCCGTCCTTCTGCAAAAGGCGTGACCTTAAGCCCCGCATGGCGCGGCTACATGCCGGTGGAATCGGCGATCCTTGGGCTCTATGGCGTCGGCCTGTTGCTATTTCCCCTGACATTCAGCGGCGTCTGGCCATGGCCGGTTGATGCCTTCCACGCTCAGGTCTACAGCGCCATCTTCCTCGCCGGTGCGGGCGGCATATATCTCGTCTGGAGAAGCGCGCCCCGCGAGGAACTGCTGGTACTGGGCCTGGCGCAGTTTCTGCTTGGCCTGCTCGCCATCCTTGGCCTCGTCATCACCGACGCTGCGATGCACCGGATCGACTGGACGGCGACCGGGACATTGTGCTGGCTGGCCTTTTTCGGCTGGATCGGCATCAGCGGCGCTTTCAAACTCTACGCCGCCTGCCGGTATTTTAGCTCGCAATCGGCATCATAGGTTGCAGAGATGGCTGGATTTTCAGGTGATGTCCGGTGCATCGTGCCGGGCCGATTGCCTTCGCCGGGAACGCCATGACTAGCACGACCCCGCCATCCTCCGAGAAAATCCAGCCGCAGCTCCGGGCCGTTCGGCCAAGCGATGCGGAGGCGCTTTGCGCTATCTTCAACATGCCGGGCTTCCGCTGGGGCACGCTCAGAATCCCGTTCGAGATGGTGGAGCAGGTGGAGCGGCGCATCGCCAAATCCGGCCAGGAGACCACCTGGATCGTTGCCGAGCTGGATGGCAAGGTCGTCGGCCATGGCAGCCTGGTCGTGCAGGGTTCGCCGCGCCGCTCGCATATCGGCGAGATCAATATCGGCCTTGACGATGGCTTTGTCGGCAAGGGCATCGGCTCTGCCATCCTTGGCGCGCTGCTTGACGTGGCCGACAACTGGCGCGCCCTCAAGCGGGTGGAATTGAGCGTCTATGCCGACAACGAACCGGCTATCCGCCTCTACACAAGCCACGGATTCGAGGTTGAAGGCCGGCATGTGAAGGCCGGTTTTACCGACGGGCGGTACCACGACCTCCTAACCATGGCGCGGCTGCGGTTCTGATGACCGCCGTCTTTGATCCAACCCCTACGCCTCCGGCGGAAATTCTGGCTGTGCTGTCGCTGCTCTGCCCGGAAGTCGTGCGTGACATCGAGCAAAACTGGAATGCACCGGTTGCCGATTACGCCCGCCATCTGTGGCGGCCGGTGGCAAGGCCCGCATCGGGCCCAGCGATCGCTGCCCGCTCGATCCTGCGCGAAGTCCTGCATCAGCGCCTTGATGTGATCATGCAGCCTGAAGAGATCGGCAAGGCCCTCGAAGAGTTCGAGCACAGACCGGTGATTCAGTCCGGCCTGCACTGCCTGCTTCTTATGGACCGGATCACCTTCGATGCCCTCCTGCTTGGTTGGCTCGGCGCGGTCGAAAACGGGCTGTCGGCCTTCTTCGGCTTCATGGGAACGACGATGACCATGGAGACAATTGGCCGGGAGGGGCCGGGATGGCTCGATGTCGGCGACGACAAGGTCAACCTGTTTGGCATGGGCCGCCATAAACTGTGCCGCAAAAGCGTCTGCGTGGCCGGTCCTGTCTCCCTCAACAAGCGCGCGCTCGAAGCGGTGGGCGATGAAACGGATGCCAGCCGCTGGCTGGGCACACTGCTTGCCAGCCAGGACAAGGTGTTTGGAACCGCCGCTGATGCGCTGACAACCCTCAACGAGGATCTGGTCGCCAATTGGGATCGTTCCGGCATAGCCCTGCCGGTTTTCATCGATGATCGGCTCGCCGCTTCTGCCATGGCGCGGCACCTGGAATATGACGGCAGCTTTCTTTCCAGGCTGCTCATTGAGCCCGCAAGGCGCCAGCGTCTCGACCATGCTATGCAAGAAGCCGCATCAGGCCCATTCGGCAGGTTCCTGCCCAACACCACGGACTATTTCTGGGGCATCCGCGAGGAGCGCGTGCGCAAGCTCGTCCTCGATAACGGGCACCTGATCGAGCCTGACAGGCCGCATGGTGTTTCCATCCCGTTCGAGCGGCTGCATCTCAGACAGGCGCTGCTGGACGGCGTGCTGCTGCCGAACCTGTTTCTGATGTTCCTCGTTCTGGCTATATTGCCGCGCGTGCGGGTTGTGGGCGGTCTGAGACAGATTGGCTATGTCGCGCTTTTCCACTCGATCCTGCTGGCCGCGCTGGACGAAAACGCGCCGGAAGAGCGCGATCTGGCTGCGGAGCTGCAGGTTCGGGAAAATGCCTGGGGCATGCGGGTCATCGATGAAAAGATCTCGGTCCGCGAACAGCTTGCCGGCCTGCCGGAAGGGGCGCTCTTCCCAGACCTGCTCCGGCAATACCGTTTGCGGACATTTGCCGAGACGACCGACGACCTGAAACTGGTTCGCGAAAACGCCCGATGGCGCAAGGTCGGCCAGGCCTCCGGCGCCTGATCTGGCCGCCACCTGTCATTGCACCACACCGGCCTTGCGGAGGCCGTCGACCATGAGTTCGAAATCGGCGGGGTTCTTGTAAGGCAAGACCTTGCGACGGTATTCCAGCGAATAGTCGGGATTGACGCGAAGCACCTCTTGCCATGCCGCGCGGGCCTCCTCCAAACGGCCCAGATGGCCGTAGCTGGCGGCCAGAAGCGCGCGCGAGACGTCGGTGACAGCGTTGCGAGCCAGCCGTTGCAGCAGGAGGTCAACGGCCTCTTCGTACCTTCCCAGTTGAAACAACGCCAAAGCCTGGAAGTGCAGAACCACATCCGGAAAGTATGGGTTCAAGGTCTTTCCCCGGGCGAAACTCCCGAGGGCCTCCTCGGGTCTGCCTGAATAGTACAGCGTTTCGCCGCGGCAGACGTGCCCTTCGGCGAAGTTCGGATTGAGGACCAGTGCGCGCTCGACCTCGTCGACGGCCTCATCGTGCCGTCGTGTGTACAGCTTGGCTATCGCCAGCGCCCAGTGCGCCCAGGGATCGTTGTCATCCAGCGCTACCGCTCGCGTTGCGGCCTCTTCCGCTTGCGCCATCGATTCCGGCGGCGACGCACTCCACCTGTTCAGGTAGTCGAGTCCGTGCGTGAGGGCGAGGAAAGCGTGGGCAAGGGCAAACTTCGGGTCCAGTTCGATGGCACGTTGCAAGAGGTCGCGGGCTGCGACGTTCGTCTCCTTCGTCAGCCGGTGCCACAGCTCCCGGCCGCGCAGGAAACAGTCATACGCCTCGGTGTTGCGCGGGTGCTCCAGCGCCAGCCGCTGACGGGCGTCGTCAGTCAGGTTGAGCGCCAGCGCACCGACGATCTGCTGCGTCACGTCGTCCTGTACGGCGAATATGTCGGTCAGGTCGCGATCGAACCGCTCCGCCCATAGATGGCCGCCCGAAATTGCATCGATAAGCTGCGCGGTGATGCGCACCCTGTTACCCGACTTGCGGACGCTGCCCTCAAGCACATGCCGCACGCCGAGCTTCGCGCCCACCTCCTGCACATGCACGTTCTGGCCCTTGAAGGTGAACGACGAATTGCGGGCGATGACGAAGAGCTGCGACAGTTTGGACAGCGCCGTGATGATGTCTTCAGAGATGCCGTCGGCGAAGTAGTCCTGTTCGGCGTCACCGCTCATGTTGGCGAACGGCAGGACGGCGATCGACAGCTTCGGCGGCGCTGCCGTCGCCGGGCTCGTCGCGGTTTCCCAGGTCGCGGCCGCCTTGGTCCCAGCGCTGCCGACCTGCAGCGAATAGACGCGGATCGGCTCGGCGATGTTCTTTAGCTGCGTGCTGCCGAGATCGCTGACCGAGAGGTCGAGCCTCGCCTTGACCTGGCGATAGGCGTCCTCGGACAGGCAGATGGCGCCGGGCGCTGCGACGCCCTCCAAACGCGAGGCGATGTTGACGCCATCGCCCATCAGGTCGCCGTCGCTTTCTTCGACCACATCCCCCAGATGGATGCCGATCCTGAACTCGATGCGGCGGTCTTGCGGCACGCCGGCATTGCGCTCAACCATACCATTCTGAACCTCAACAGCGCAGCGCACGGCATCCACCACACTGCGGAACTCAACCAGCGCCCCATCCCCGGTGCGCTTGACCATCCGCCCGTGGTGCACTGCGATGATCGGATCGATCAGGTCGCTGCGCAGTGTCCGCAACCTCGCCAAAGTACGATCTTCGTCCGCGCTCGCGAGCCGGCTGTATCCGACCACATCTGCAGCCAGGATCGCGGCTAGCTTACGGTTCTCGCTCATCTGTCCGTCTCCTCATCTCCACGATAGCAGGAAGACGGAGGTAAGAGGGAATTTCGTGAACGACGGCCACGCAGCCGCCCGAATTGGCGGCGCTCTGCCACGGACCCGCACGGATCGCTCGATGCCCATTTGCGCTGCCGCTTGCCGGTTGACGGCTATCGGTTCATCCTTGTGAATACCCTGGCCGTGAAGTGCGTGGCGAGATCACGTCGTCACGGCCCCAAGAGAGGTGTCTATGGACTGCTCGGGCTGCGGTTTCGAGATTGAGGGCGGTTACGCCTTCTGTCCGAAGTGTGGCCGGCGACAGCCCGTATCATGCGCCAGTTGCGGCTACGTCTGCGCACCTGATTTTGAGTTCTGTCCGAAATGTGGGGCTAACGTCGCGCCCGCCAAAGCCGTCGAACGGCCTGCTCCGACACCGAGCCGGACCATTGTGCCGCCTTCTCGAACTCCGTCGCCGAACATCGAAAGCGAAGAAGGGCTGCCTCCTGTCTCTGACGCCGATCGCCGGACGGTAACGGTCCTGTTCGCCGACCTTTGCGGCTTTACGACACTCAGCGAGCAGCTCGACCCCGAGGTGATGCAAGCGCTGCAGAACGAACTGTTCAAGGAATTGACGGCGGCCGTGCGAAACTTTGGTGGTTTCGTCGACAAATTCATCGGCGATGCACTGCTGGCTTTGTTCGGTGCGCCGGTCGCGCATGAGGACGATCCGGAACGTGCGCTTCGCGCCGCTCTTGACATGATCGCCCGGACAGCGCGGCTCGGCGAAAGGGCCTCCCGCTCCGGCTCGCCTCTGTTACTTCACATCGGCATAAACACTGGTCCGGTCGTCACTGGCGGATTGGGCATCGGCACCGCCAAATCCTATTCGGTGACTGGCGACACAGTGAATACGGCGCAGCGCCTGCAATCGCTGGCCGCACCGGGTGAGGTGCTGGTAGGCGAGCTCACTCACAGGCTGACCCGGCATGCCTTCTCTTACGAGTCGCTGGGCGATGTCGTGCTTCGCGGCAAGGCTGGCAGTGTACTCGTCCATCGACTGGATGCACCGCTTGCGGCGCCGCGTGCAGCGCGTGGGCTCGAGGCGCTCGGTCTCAGCGCGCCGATGATAGGTCGTGGTGCGGAACTCCATAGAATGATGGCGAGCCTTGACCTGGCGTGTGGCGGCTCGGCCCAACTTGTCCGCCTCGTCGGAGAAGCCGGTATCGGGAAATCGCGGCTGGTGAAGGAGTTCGTCGCCCGCGTCGGCGACGAGGATCGTTTTCGCAACGTCGCCGTGCGGCAGGCCACGTGCTCACCGCTGGGCGAACAATCATTTGGCGCCTTGGGCGCAGTGGTGCGCAGCGCTGCCGGGATCATGCAAAACGACAATGGGGACGAAATGCGGGGGAAGCTCGCAGGCTTGCTTACCGATCTCGGCCTGCAGGGCGAGGAGGCGAAGCGGCTGATGCCTTTGCTCTACCATGTGCTTGGCCTTGGCGACCCCGATGCGACCTTGCAGCATGTCGAGCCCGAGCAACTGCGGCGGCAAATTCTCTTCGCAGTCCGCACAATCATCGAACGGCGGCTTGCGTTGTCGCCGCTGTTGATTGTCGTTGAAGACCTGCACTGGGCCGACGCCGTGTCGCTCGAGGCACTGCGTTTCGTGATGGACAGGTTGGAACGCACGCGGTTGATGTTGCTGGTCACGCATCGTCCGGCGCCGGACAACGACCAGCTCGACTCAAGTCGGGTCAGTCACACTGCGCTGAGGCTTTCGCAACTCAACAGCAATGACGGACGCATCCTGCTGGCGGCGCTTTTCGGCGAGAGCTGGGTAAACTCCGCAGGAGCGCTTCTCGATCAGATCCTCGAGCGCGCGGGCGGCAACCCCCTTTTTGTAGAGGAGATCGTTCGCGGCCTTATCGATCGCGGTGTACTGGTGCGCGAGGGCCAGCGATGGCTGACTGCGGCAGGCGAAGTCGCAACCGGCATTCCCGCCACCATCCAGGCAATGTTGCTTGCTCGCGTCGACCGGCTGCCCCAAGACGTGCGCCGGTTGGCCCAGGAAGCCGCGGTAATCGGCCCGCGCTTCGATGCCGCACTTCTGAAGGCCGTGACAGCCGACCCCGGCCGGCTAGAAGCCGGCTGCGAACTGCTTTGCGATGCGGAAATCATCGAGGAAGTTGCCGGATCAGGCTCGGTCTCGTCGCAAAGCTACCGCTTTACGCAAACATTGCTGCAGGACGTGATCTACCAGAATCTGCTTCTGCAACGCCGGACCGACATCCACGGGCGGGTCGGTGCCGCCTTGGAGCAACTGTGCGGCGACAAGCCGGAACGGCTCGAGGATTTGACCGTGCTCGGTCATCATTTCGCGCAGAGCGCCGAACGGGAGAAGGGCGCGCATTACCTGCAGGCAGCGGGCGATCGCGCTCGCATGATATACGCCAACGATGACGCCCTTCGTCTCTACGAGCGAGCACTGACTGCGTTGGGCGCGGTCGGGCAAACACCGCTCAAACTGGCAATTCAAGAGCGCATTGCCGATTTGAGCGGCCCGGCAGGCCACCGCGAGATCGCGCACAGCCACTACGACACGGTGCTGCAGGCATACCGCGAGTCGGGCGATCGTGTTGCTTCGGCGCGAGTTATGCGTAAGATCGGCCGGCTGCTCTGGGACGTCGGCAAGCGGGACCACGCAGAATCCCGCTATGCCGAAGCGGCAGCGCTCCTCGATGGGGCGGATGCTCCGGTTGAGCAGGCGCATCTCTGGCAAGAACGTGGCCGACAGGCGTTCCGTAGCGGAGATCACGCTCTCGCGGCAAAATGGGCGGACGCGGCGCTGGATTGCGTACGCTCTCTGACAACCGAGCATGTCTCCGAGGTCGGGCGCGATGCCACTCTTGTGACCGCCGAGGCACTTAATACCAAGGCTGTCGCGCTGGCTCGTCTTGGGCGAAACCGTGAAGCCGTGCGTCAGGTTGAGCGTAGCATTGAATTGGCCGAAGCCGCCGGTCTACTGGGTGCGGCCTGCCGCGGCTACACCAATCTCGGCGTGCTTTACACGACCATCGACCCTGCCCGGGCGATGGAGGTCTGTCGGCGCGGTCTTGAAGTGGCGCGCCATATTGGTGATTTGGGTTTCCAGGCGCGCCTCCTCGCCAATCTGGCAGTCGCTTGTTGTACTTTCACGGATCGCTGTCCAACGGAGGGCGTGCCTGCTGCCGAGAAGGCCATCGAGATCGACCGGGCGCTCGACCAGCGCGAGCACTTGCCGGTGCCGTTGATCGTGCTTGGGCAGATCCACCAGTGCAACGGCCGTCCGGAACTGGCGGTTGGCTTGTTCCACGAAGCACTGGACGTAGCCCGCGAAACGGGCGAACCCCAACTGCTGTTTCCGTGCTATGATGGTCTCGCAACGCTTAATCTCGACCTCGACAATCTGGCCGAGGCCGAACGCTACTTTTCCTTGGCGCAGGGTATATGCGCCCAGCACGGGCTCGACCCGGAAGCGCTTGTGGTGCTGCCTTTTCTCGACTAGCCGGGGTGGGAGGTTGGAAATGTCCGCGCCTAGTGACTTGGTACCGCTTCAACCGGGCGACCGTGCGCCGAACTTGGTACTCGACGCCATTACCCAGGAAGGCAAGATCGCGCTTGATGACTTTCGCGGACAAAAACCGGTGCTGGTCGGCCTGTTTCGAGGTCTGCATTGTGCGTTTTGCCGGCGCCATATCGCCGCCCAAGCGCGGCTTGATCCGGAGCTGCGCGAAAAGGGCGTGGAGAGCCTGACGGTGGTCAACACGCCGATCGAACGGGCGCGTCTCTATTTCCGCTACCACCCGATGCCGAATCTGCTGGCGGCCTCCGACCCTGAACGCGCTTCACATCGTGCTTTTGGACTGCCAAATCTCGAATTCACCCAAAACGAGACGAACTGGCCATACAAGGTCTCGATGGCAGCGGCCATGGATATGCGGGTCGACATGCCAGGCGAGTTTCCCGGTCCTATAGATCCTGTTACGGCCGGCGAAATCCTCAACAAGAAGGACAATTACGAAGTGACCGAAGCCGACGAGCAGATGATGGCGACGGGACACGGACAATTGATCGGTCAGTTCCTGCTGGATCGGCAGGGGATTGTCCGCTGGAGCTTCACGGAAGTTCCAGAGGGTGGGCGATACATGTTTGGGGCGCCAAACCCGCAGGAACTGATGTCAGCCGTGTCCCAAGTCGCCCAATAGACTCGAGCGCACGATAGGACTGAGCGTACGCGCTGCGGAGCGTCTCGTCGATTGCATCCTACGCGGGAACAATCACACTTCGAGCACGGCCTCGACAGTGGCAACAAAGTCATCGAGCGAGCGGTCCCCGCGAATCTCGATGCGCGGAAGGTCGATGGGATCGCAATCGAGGTCCGCCGGGCCGTGTTTGCGGCCGAAGCCTACTCGATAGCCGCACTCCCTGGCCAGCCGGCCGAGCCGTCGGTCGGTGACAGAGAAGGGTGCCGCGAACGCCGTGGTTGGCCGACCCGTCCACCGTTCGATGAACATACGAGAGCGCAGGAGCTCGGCGACCAGGTCGGAGCTCGACAGACCATCGATGGCGCGATGCGTCGCCAGATGGCTTCCGAAGAACGCACCTTCGGCGGCGAGGCGTCGCACCGTCCCGGCGTCCATAAGCCGCGTCGGCGGACCGATATCGGCGTCCCACTTTGCACTTTCGCCCACCAGATCCGTCACCAGGAACACTTCTGCGGTCAGGTCGTTGGCGCGCAAGATCGGCCAGGCATGGTCGGCAAAGTTCTGGAAGCCGTCGTCGAAGGTGATGACCACCGGGCGGCCAACGAAAGGCTGACGGTTGGCGATGAACTGTTCCAACTGCTCGGACCCAATGGCGTGAAAGCCATTGGCGCGCAGCCATGCCATCTGGCTGGCGAATGCGGCGGGCGTGAGCCGAAAACGGGCGAGCGCGGCCGGGCCATCATCGGCGACGCTGTGATACATGAGGACAGGGATATGCTGGCGCCGCTCGTTGCGTGCGACGTCGCGGCGCAAGGCCCGCGCCCCGCCCCAGACGATATTTCGTGCAACCCCGATTTCGATGGGCGCGCGGATTGGCACATGATCGATCACCGGTTCCGTCGCCACATCGTCCGGCGACAGGCGGCGGAAGCGGTCTATGCGGTAAAGCTCGGTCTGGATCGATTGCTCAAGGACGAGGCCATCGGTCGCTGCCAGCGTCTCCGAGATCGCTTGCGCACCGAATGTGTTCCAGTCGAAGCCCGTCCTGTCAGGATTGTCACGCAGCACGAATGCGTGTGCGCTGATGAAACTGCCGCCAGGCGCCAACGCCTCAGCGAATTTTTTGGCGATGCGCCGCAACTCGGCGAGATCATCCAGGTAGTAGAGCACCTCCGAACAGAAGATCAGATCCATCTCATCCGGTAGCGCGTCGGCGGAGAAGTCCAGTACGCCGAATTCAATGTTCGGCTGATCGCTGCATCGCGCACGGCACCGCTCGATGGCTATGGCGGAGATGTCAGTTGCAGTCAGATGGCCCACACGCGGCGCCAGCTGCCGCGTGAAGTGGCCCTCCGCGCAGGCCAGCTCAAGCGCCCGTCCGATGGGACCAGCAGGCAGGATTTCGAGCTGCCGCTGATATTTTTCCTGCTCATAGAGCGAGCCGTACTTCCACGGGTCCTCGGTCGCGAAATAGCTGTTCCAGAACGCCGTGCGATCGCTCCTGTCCGCGGTCCGTGCTCGGCGCGGCGTTGCAGGAGGTGGTGCAGGTTCGGCGCTTGATCGAACCAGCTCCCGCGCTTCAGCGGCCAATTGGGCGAGTTTGCCGAAGTGGCTGTCCGGATCGGGCCGACGTTCGGCTGCGGACAACAATGCCTCGGCTGCGAGCGTGTTTGACGTGGCGGCGCCAGCGGCCTGTTGCGGTACAGGCGATCGTCCCGCAAGACTTGCCGCACTGTCTACAAGCCGCTCAGCGGGCACCACATTCTGGATCAATTCAATCCAATGATCCCTTGTCACTGCTCCCAGTACGCCGAACTGCACGACGGCCTCGATCTGGCCATCGATCATCAGATAGGCGTAGATTTGATCGATTCCTTCCGGAAGGTCGATCGAGGTCGGATTTCGAGCGTCGACGCGAATTCCAAGTGTCCGTGCCAGCCTGCGCGGCGCGGCAAGATCGTCGACGTCGAGAAGCATTTGCTCAAGCTGATACTGGATGCGGCGGCCCGCTGCGGGATTGTCCCAGACCTTGCCGAGTTCGATGATCAACCCGGTAAGTGAGCCGCCGAACCTGTCCCACCTCGCAGCCAATTGCGCCGGCACCGAGAGGCTTCCCACCATAAGGCCATTGACGACCACCTCAGCGATCTCACGCGCCCACTTACGTCCGGCCGGGAGAGCGCGCAGGGATTGCGGATCGATCGAGCGCGAGCCGCTGCCGCAATCCGACGCGGCGTTCCACAACGCGAACCACGCGAGTGCTTCGGATGCGGTGCGGCCGTTCGCATCGAGAGCTCCATTGGCGTGTGCCAATGCCGGGTGTTTGACCCGGGGATCGGGAGAGAAGCCGCGGGCGATCACGATTTCCGCGTCTGCCAGCATCTGCGTCGAATTGCGGCTGAGCGCGTTGGGGCTGATCCGATAGAAAGCGAGCGGCTCGTCGACCATCACCCAAGTTTTGCCCAGACGCGCGAGACGCTGCCACAGATCCCAATCCTCGCAGGTCCGCAGCGACACATCGAAACCGCCCAACTCGACAATTGTCTCCCGGTCGACCAGTAGCGCGTGAGTGCGAACGGCACACCGGCGGGCGAATGTTTCGAAGGGCTGGATCGCAACCTCGGTTGAGATGCTCGACGGGGTGAGTTCGCCATCGAGCATCACGCGCCGAGAACCGCAATAGGCGGCCACTGCATCGGGAGCGGTTTCCAGTGCGGCCAGCATTTTCGCAAGGAAGTTGGCATCCACCCAATCGTCCGCATCCAGAAACATGAGCCAATGGCCGCGCGCTGTCGAAATTCCGGTATTGCGCGCGCCGGCGGCGCTATACGCGCAAGAGCTCAACGTCCGAAATCGGGCATCGCGCTCCACATAGCCGGCGATGATCGCGGGGGTGCGGTCCGTGGAGGCGTCGTCGACGACGATCGCCTCCCAATCCACTATTTCCTGATCGAGAAGGCAATCGAGTGCGCGCGCCAGCGTTACTTCCGCATTGTGCGCAGGAACCACGATTGAAACCAAGGGATTATGCGTCACGCCGTCTTACCCGCGCCTGGTTCGATGGTAGAACAGGAGTCCCGAAACGTCGCCGGCGATTTGCTGCCAAAGGAGACGGTCTTGCCGGCGGATGCTGGCAAGCGTTGCGCCGATGGTTTGCTCGGCATCGAGCATCGGGACCACACCAGCTGCGGTAGCATTGTCCTGGATCATCGAGCTTTCGTTTTCTTTTGCAGGAGTCGGCGAATGTCAAAAACGGATGACGGCATCGGATGGCAGCACCGCTCTGTCAAGATCGGGGCGAACTAGCGGCAGGCAAAAAAGACTTGAAGATAGGGCCGAATGGCAAGCGCTCAGGCCCTCGTGGTATGGGCTTGGGATCCTGGTGCCCTTGCACCTCAACATCGGTTTCTCCAAGGTAGGGCAACAACGGACATAATGTCGTCGCTTGCCGATTTTGACCAGAAAGTTAACAGCACGATGCCACTCATGATTGGACGATCGGGAGCCGCGAACCTGGCGCGCCCGGCACAATGTCTCGGAGACCTGACGGCGATGCTTGTCCTGATTGCCAGACCGCTCGTTGTTGGGATCGCCCTCTTGCTGGCCGGTCACGCACAGGCGCAGGCGCCGGCAACCGTCCCGCCTGAAAGGGTCAAACAGCTGTTCGAGCTTCTCGACGATCCGTCGGTGAAGGCCTGGGTGGCCGAACAACGGAATCGAGACGCCGGATCGACGGGCGCGCCTGCCGAGGCGGGAGCTTCACCGACCGACGCATCGTCCGACCCCGTGGCCGCACCAGCGGCCCCACCCGGCCAGATGAATACGATGGCATCCTCGACGCTCGATCGGATCAGGCACCATATCGAAAGGATCGTGCGGACTTTGCCCCTGCTGCCAGGCCAGTTCGCGCGCGTTCGGGCAGAGACCATGCAGGATATGTCCAGCAAAGGGCCTGTCAGCGTATTGATCCTGATTGCGACGTTCATCGCTGCCGGCCTGGCGCTTACTTGGGCAACGTACAAGCTCACCCGTCCATTTCGGCTTTGGATTATCGCGCAACCGAAGGATACGCCCACTGGGCGAGCCAAGAAGATTGGTGGTCGCGCGCTTTATTCCAGCATGCTGATCGTCTCGTTCGCACTGGGCAGCGCCGGCGCGTTCATGTTGTTCGATTGGCCAATGCTTATCCGCGAGATTGTGCTGACATTTCTGATGGCGGCGGTCGTTACATGGGGTGTGCGCCTGTACGTGATGGCCACGCTCGTCCCTTCCTTCATGAACGTCGAGAACGCCGTCGAGGTTCGTGCCTTGCCGATCACCAACGAAACGGCTGATCATTGGTCCTATTGGCTGCCCCGTATCGTCGGCGTCTTCGCCTTCTTCGGCGCCGCGTTCATCCTCTTGCCGGGTCTCGGCATCGATCAGGACGGAATGACGGTCCTGTCCCTGGGCGCCGATTTCGTGCTGCTGTTACTCTTGCTGCTTGCCGTTTGGCGGCGGCCAAGAACGCCGCGAGACGGTGCGCGCCACAGCGGTCGCACGGCAGCGACATGGCTATTGACTGCTTATTTCGTCGTTCTGTTTCTGCAGCGCAATGCCGGCCTTTATATACTCTTCTGGTTTACCTTC
Source organism: Mesorhizobium sp. M0621 (assembly GCF_040320745.1). NCBI lineage: Bacteria > Pseudomonadati > Pseudomonadota > Alphaproteobacteria > Hyphomicrobiales > Phyllobacteriaceae > Mesorhizobium > Mesorhizobium sp. M0621. The sequence continues at coordinate 61,203 of NZ_JAMYQF010000024.1, forward strand.
GCCGCATTCTTCCTGCCTTTGGCAATCGTGCTGACGCAGCGCGGGGTCAATTTCGTTCTGCGGCCGGGTTCGGAAGATGCCGGCCGGCCGACGATCCCGGCGGTGACGATCGCCGTCATCGATCGCGCAATCCGAATGATTTTCATCCTGGCGGCGGCTTATTTTCTCGCCCGTGTCTGGGGTCTGAATATGCAATCCATGCACGACAGCGATACGACGACGATGTTCATATTGCGCGGCTTGATCAATGTCGTGGTCATTGCCCTCGCAGCCGATTTCGGCTGGTCGATCATCAAGGCGTTGATCGAACGAAAGCTGGGCATCCAAACATCGCACGAGGTGATAGGCGACGAGGATGTTCTACCCCCCGACTCGCATCAGGCGCGGCTGCACACCCTGTTGCCGATCCTCCAGAACATTCTGCTCGCATCGATCATCGTGATGGCGGTGCTAATGATGCTCGCCTCGGTGGGTATCCAGATCGGCCCGCTGATCGCCGGCGCCGGCGTCGTCGGCGTCGCGGTGGGCTTTGGCGCACAGACGATCGTCAAGGACATCATTTCGGGCGTGTTTTTTCTGCTCGATGATGCGTTTCGTGTCGGCGAATATATTTCCTCGGGCAATTACAAGGGTACGGTGGAGAGCTTTTCGCTGCGTTCGGTGAAGCTGCGCCACCACCGTGGCCCGCTGTTCACGATACCTTTCGGTGAACTCGGGGCAGTGCAGAACCAGAGCCGTGACTGGGTCACCGACAAGTTCAACATCACCGTCGGCTACGACACCGATATCGACTTCGCCCGCAAGCTGATCAAGCGCATCGGCCTCGAACTGGCGGAAGATCCGGAGTTCAAACACTGGGTGATCGAACCGATCAAGATGCAGGGCGTACAGGAGTTCGGCGAGTACGGCATCGTCTTGAGGGTCAAGGTCACAACCAGACCGGGAGGTGCCTTCAGCATGAAAGGCAGATTCTTTTTACGCCTCCGCCAGGCTTTCAAGGAGCAGGGCATCGAACTCCCGTTTCCGACCGTCCACATTCAGGGGCTACAGAACCCACATGGGGCAGAGAATGCGCCGTTGGAAATCACACCCGAATTGCAAATGGCTGTCGCGCAGTCGCACACCAATCGGCGCAGAAAAAAAGCGAGCACGACGGAGTAGGAAAGCTGTGACAGCTGCCGGTCACAGCGCGGTGCTGTTGCTGAGCTTCCTCGTCGTAACCGCAGTTCGGTCGTAGGGGATTGCTCGCCACCTAGCTTGTCGTCGTCGCCGCAAACTGGATCCTGATGTCCGGTCTGGTCACGCCTTTCGCCGCCCATCGTTTCCGGGTCTTCGGCCGCGATCTTGCCGACGGCGCTGGCGACGTTGCGCGCGTCTGAGGCAGCGGCTTTGCTCGTGCCGGCGAGCTCGAGGCCGCAAAGTGAATTGGCCGAGATTTCTGAGTCGGAGGGAGTAGTGCTCGGCTGCCCCACGAATAGGTATAAGTCAAGACGAATCCGGCTTGCGGGTCGGGTATTTTGCTGCCATGGTTTCCGTCGCGGCAGGTATGCAAATGGGGTATCAGGATGGCCAAGGAATCTTCGAATTCCGTTTCTTCAGAAAAGAAGGCGGACGCAAATCTGATAGGTAACGCAGAAGGAAACGGGCTGAACTTCATGGGGGTCCAGGCTCGTGAAAACGGGGGCTCCGGCGACCCTGTCGGTGTCGACAAGATACGTGATCTGCTGTTCGGCAACCAGATGCAGGACTATGACCGCCGCTTTTCCAAGCTTGAAGAACGGGTCTTGCAGCGCTTTAAGGATGTTGAATCCGAGGCCAAGCGCAATCTCGACATGTACGAGTCAAATGCAAAGAAGCAGGTCGATTCGCTTGCGGCGCAATTGCGGAACGAAAAAGATTCACGAGCTGATGCCGACAAGGAGATTGACCGGAATCTTCGCGAGCAAAACCAGACACTTGAAAAGCAGGTGCGCGCGCTGTCGGATCAATTGAGCGCGCTTGAGCGCGACGTTTCGGACCGGATAAATCGAAACGATCATTTACTGCGTGAGGAAATCAAGCAGAAGAACGAAGGCGTTCAGATGCTGATCGAGAAAATGTTTGCCGATCTCAGCAACGTCAAGACCGACCGAAATCTTCTGGCCGGCTTGTTTGTCGAGGTTGCAAAATGTCTGAATCAGGATCCTGTCGGCAGCAAGAGCAACTCGGAACGTAACTGGAAAGTGAGTTGATGGGACCTTGACGTCAACCGTCGACCCAATCAGCCTTCCGCAAAGAACAGCCTCGAACGATACAGAGATTGATCGCGAGGCTCTGGCTCGTCTTTTGATCGAAATTGCCCGGAACGTTGATCCGGACTATCGTGCGCGTTTCGACGGAGTTCCAACCGCCGATCCTCGCATGGAAACGCTGCGCCAGTTGCTGGTCAGCCGCGAAATTTCGGAGCTTTCACGAGTTACGCATCTGCTGGACGAACCCGAGCAGCTTGCGGCAGCAGTGGGCGACGTTCTTCCCAGTGCGGCCGCGCGAGCGCCTCATGCGCAGCTCGGCGAGGCGCTTGCGCCCGCTGTCGAAAGGGCTGTGCAACGGTCAATCCAGAAGAGCCCGCGCACGCTGACAGATATATTATACCCGGTGTTTTTGCCGGCAATTCGCAAGTCGATCGGGGAAAAGATCGACCAGACATTTCAGTCGCTGAATGAAACTTTAAGACATATATTTACTTGGCATGGTCTCAAGTGGAGATTTGAAGCCTGGAGGACAGGTGCAAGCTTCTCAGAAGTTGTGCTAAAGCATTCTCTTGTCTATCGTGTAGAGCATGTCTTTCTCATTAACCGTAATTCCGGGCTTTTGATAGCCCATGTAACTGCCGATAATGCAACGAGCGAAGATCCTCAACTAATTTCATCGATGCTCAGTGCAATCCAAGATTTTGTAAAAGACTCATTTAATGAGAAAGAGCAGAGCGGCCTAGACACAATCCGTTTTGGCGACCTTCGTCTCTGGTCGGAAGTTGGACCGTTTGCCACCCTGGTTTCGGTGATTCGAGGAAATCCGCCAGAGGAATTACATGAAATAGTTCGCGATGTATTGCTTCGCATCCATAATGAATGCTCACAGGCTTTAGAGCAGTTTGACGGCGACAGTTCGCAGTTGGCCGGCGTAGAGGCGCAGTTGCAGACCTGCGTTGAGCTGAAGCAGGAGGAATCAAACCAGGGATTTCCGTGGCTGGTGGTGGCTGCAGCCCTGCTGGTTTTGATTCCGGCAGGCGGTTGGTTCTTTCTTTCCTGGCAATCCGGGCAGCGCTGGCAGGCCTATGTGTCGCGACTGGAGACCCAGCCGGGCATCATCGTTGCAGAACAAAAGATACGCGGCGGCCAATTCTATATTGCCGGCCTGAGAGACCCGCTTGGCGCCGACCCGCAAGCTCTGCTGTCCGGAACGCAGGTCGATCCCGCCCGCGTTCATTCGCAGTGGCAATTCTATCAGAGCCTTGAGCCGGAGTTCGTGTTGAAGCGACTGACTGCGTCGCTGGCTCCGCCGGATTCAGTACGGCTTTCGATCGTCAATGATCGCATCATTGCCGAGGGTGAGGCTCCCGACACCTGGATAGATCGGGCGCGCGCAGCCGCCCGGCAGCTTTCGGCAGGCGGACCGGAATTCGACATCTCCAAGGTTCGTGATGTGAGCCCCGAGGCACGCGCGGCGGAGCGCTGGCAGGCCTATGTGTCGCGACTGGGGACCCAGCCGGGCATCATTGTTGCAGAACAAAAGATACGCGACGGCCAATTCTATATTGCCGGCCTGAGAGACCCACTTGGCGCCGACCCGCAGTCGCTGTTGTCTGGAACGCAGGTCGATCCCGCCCGCGTTCATTCACAGTGGCAATTCTATCAGAGCCTTGAGCCGGAGTTTGTGTTGAAGCGGCTGACGGCGTCGCTGTATCCGCCGGATACGGTACGACTTTCGATCGTCAATGATCGCATCGTTGCCGAGGGCGAGGCTCCGGACACCTGGATAGATCGGGCGCGCGCAGCGGCCCGACAGCTTTCGGCAGGCGGACCGGAATTCGACATCTCCAAGGTTCGTGATGTGAGCCCCGAAGCACGCGCGGCGGAGCACTGGCAGTATTATGTGTCGCGTCTTGAGGCCCAGCCGGGGATCATCGTCGCTCAACAAACGGCGAGGGGCGGACATTTCTACATTTCCGGCCTGAGAGACCCGCTTGCCGCCGACCCGCAAGCTCTGCTGTCCGGAACGCAGGTCGATCCCGCCCGCGTTCATTCGCAGTGGCAATTCTATCAGAGCCTTGATCCGAAGTTCGTGGTGAAGCGGCTGACGGCGTCGCTGACCCCGCCGAAATCGGTCCGGCTTTCGATCATCCAGGGTCGCATCGTTGTCATGGGTGAGGCTCCTGTCGCCTGGATCAACCGGGCGCAGGCCGCCGCCGAACAACTTTCGGCGGACGGAGTGGTTCTGGATGTCTCGCAGCTGCATGAGCTGGACCTTGCAGAACTCAATCATTTGAGAGAGGCCATCCAGACGACCGATATTTTCTTCTCTTCCGGCAAAGTTGTGCCGGGACCAGAGCAGGTACCGGTTCTCGACAGATTGGCGGGTCAAATAAAGGAATTCGCCCAAGATGCCCGCAAATCAGGCGTAACAGCGCGGTTCATGTTGACCGGCCATTCGGACGCCACGGGCCGTGAGACGGCCAACGCGTCGATCAGCGCCGCCCGCGCCGAGACAGTTCGTGCGCTTCTCAACAAGCGCGGCGTCGCTCCGGAACTGCTGCTGGTTCGGGGCGCGGGCACCTTTGAACCGGCGGTGCCTGAAAATAGTCAAACTGGTAGCTCCACCAATCGCCGGGTTTCAGTTACGGTAAACCTGGATTAGGGCGGAGCCCAAGATGTTGCAAAAAAAGATCTGTATGTTGGGCGGGTTCTCTGTCGGAAAGACCAGCCTGGTTCGCAGGTTTGTGCAAAGCATCTTTTCAGAAACCTACTTGACCACGGTGGGAGTGAAAATCGACAAGAAGAGTGTCGCACTCCCGGACAAAACAGTGGATCTGATTTTGTGGGATTTGGCCGGCGAAGACGATATCGGCTCATTCCGCGTCAGCCATGTGCGAGGTGCGACAGGGCTCGTGCTTGTCGTCGACGGAACCCGCGCCGCTACTCTTGCCGCCGCGCTCACGCTGCGCGAGCGGGTCGAGGCCGAATTCGGTGCTATGCCGTTTGTATTGCTGTTCAACAAATCCGATCTGGCCGATCGGTGGGTAATACCGGATAGTGAGATTAACGAACTAAAGCAACGTGGATGGCAAATCTATCTAACAAGTGCGCTTTCGGGTGAGCATGTCGATGATGCGTTCCTTCAACTTGCTTCGATGGTCACCAAATAGACCATGCGTAGATTGCCAAGAGAAGTCGGAAACTGGATTTACGATTTCTTCTATAACGAGCACTCTATCGCATATGTCAAAATTGACGCCCAGCTTTGCATAGCCGCGAAGGGCGGTAACGTTGAACATTACGGGCTCTTATCCGTTCGCATCGGTAGGCCTGTCACCGATCAGCTTCAATTCATGGAAGGTTTGCTGCCTTTCCCGGAGCTTCCATATCATATGGCGATGGTCGAACTGCCCAGCGGGCGTGTCGCGGACCTTCATTTTTTTGCCGACGACGACTGCGTGTGGCTGCTCTTTCTTGACGCCACTGCCGAACGTGACAACAAGCAGCGGCTTCAACAGAAGGCCTATGAAATGACGCTCCTGCAAGAGAGGGAGCGTCAACTCAACGAGAAATTACAATCGACGAACGAGGCGTTGAGGAAGAGCCAGGAGGGATTGTCGCGAGAATACCAGCGCGCCGAAACCCTCCTCCTCAACATTCTTCCGGCGTCGATCGCGGAGCGGTTGAAAGCGCACAAAAAAATTGCTGACAACCACGCGGAGGTGAGTGTGCTTTTTGCCGACATCGTCGGTTTTACGGAAAGAGCGCGAAGCGTCGGAGCCGTGACGACGCTCGCTATTCTAAATTACTTCTTCAAGGCGGCGGATCGGCTCTCTGAGCGATACGGCTGCGAAAAGATCAAGACAATCGGCGATTGTGTGATGGTAGTCGCTGGCCTGCCCGCCGCGCGATACGATCATGCACAAGCCCTTGCGCGCTATGCAGTTGAACTGCGGAGGGCGGTCAAGCGCGAACGCTTTGCGGGAGAACCGATAAGACTGAGAATTGGAATTCACTCAGGACCGATCGTCGCTGGCGTCATAGGCAAAAGGCGGTTCGCCTACGACCTGTGGGGCGAGACGGTTAACCTCGCCTCACGCATTCAAACGTCCGCTGAGCCCGATGAAATCCGTATTTCCGATGCAACTCGCCAACTGCTCGGACCAAAATTTGCTTGCGACCCGCTCGAGGAAACGGAATTGCGTGGTACAGGTCGTGTCCGAATGTGGCGGCTGCCGGCCTGATTGACCGAACCGATTGGAAGTGCCGACCCTGGAGCCTAGGGCCGTGCTGTCATGACCGCACACATCTGGATGCTGAAGCCCTGTGGGATGCCGCGGGGACAGACCGCGCTTATGGCGCACGACGACGGTTTTCAAACCGGTCGATCCAGCCCTTCCCGGATAGACCAAAGGTGCTGTACTGAGTTTGCTCGACGTCCAAGAAGCGATCCGTCCACAACGTCACCACCACGGCCTTTCCATCGTTGCAACATGATGCGACACGGAATTGTTCAAGCGGACAACTTTTCCACTCGATAACCCGTTGAATTTGCTAGGGAAAATGATGGTGCCCAGAGGCGGAATCCAAGTGAGGAAAGTATGCCTGTGCTTTCAGTATGTTACCACCCACGTAGCCTGCGAACAACCAACAGAAATACCAACAATATATTTCTGTGGATTACTTTCATTCCTCCTGGAATGCCCGACTGATTTGGTCCGACAGCGGCTTCACAAAATAGGAAAGCGCCGTACGCTCGCCCGTCTGGACCATCGCTTCGGCCGGCATGCCGGGCACGAGCGTCAGGTCCTTGAGCTTCGTCAGTTCCGCATGCGGAACCGATAGACGCACCAGGTAATACGAAATGCCGTTTTTTTCGTCCGTCGCCATATCGGCTGCGATCCGGCTGACATATCCGTTCAATTCCGGCGTGGTTCTCAGATTGAAGGCTGACATCCGCAGCACGGCCTTGTGACCAAGCTGGATTTGGTCGATGTCCTTCGGGGTGATCCGTACTTCCAGCGCAAGATCGTCGCCTTCCGGCACGATTAGCATGATCGGATCGGCGGGCGTGATCACTCCGCCGACCGTATGAACTGCGAGTTGTTGAATGGTGCCTGACTGCGGCGCGACGATATCGATCCGTCGCAGTTCCTGTTCAGCCGCCACCTTGCGCTCACTATACTCCCCGACCTGCGCCTGAACCTCTCTGAGCTCCTGGCCGACTTCGGTCTTGAAATCCTGATCGATCTGCGGGATCTGCAGGCGCGTTTCGGCTATGCGGGCTGCCGTCTGTGCCTGATCTGCGATCTTCTCACCGCGTTCGCCACCGAAAGTGGCAACCTGGATCTTCAGGCTGTTCAACCGTTGGTCCGAGACAATGCCTTGGTCGCGCAGCCCACTCAGAACAGCAATTTCCTTTTGGAGAACCTCGATCCTGTTTTCACAGGCAATTTCCTGCGCCTTGAATCCTTCGATCTCGTGGTGATATTGAGTAATGTGTTCCGCCAGTTGCGCCTGCTTTCCGTCGCGGGATTGTCTGCGGAATTCGAACAGCAGCGTCTCGCTATGTATTGCCGAAGCTACGTCCGGAACATCTCTTCGGGCGAGCAGCCAGTCCGGGAAGGCGATCTCCGCGAGATCGTCACGCTCAGCATCGAGTCGTGCCTGGTAGGCGGCGAGCTCATCGAGCCGCTTGGTGACTATGGCGAGATTAGCGCGCGTCTGGGTGGCATCGAGCCGAATGAGGATGTCGCCGGCTTTTACTTTATCGCCTTCGCGCACCAGGATTTCTCCCACCACCCCGCCGGTCGGGTGCTGCACCTTCTTGACATAGGAATCGACGACAAAGTGTCCGGACGCGACAACCGCACCGGAGAGATTCGTGAAGGCCGCCCAGGCTCCGGCTCCTCCCACAAAGATCACGCTCGCCAGAAGGCCCGCCACCAGGTGGCGGCGAATGGAGCTGGAAACGTCATTGTTCTGATGAATGCCGGACACCGGGATCCTCCATGTCAGCGCGCTCTCCCACGTTATCCTGTGTAGATTCGATGGCCTTCACGCCAGCGCCTCGTGCCATCGCTGTCCCCTTCAGGACCTTGGAAAGCGCTTCATCACGCGCACCGAATGCTCGCTGCCGTCCACCTTCCATCACCAACACCAAATCCACGGCGCGGATGGCGCTCGGCCGATGGGCGACGACAACCGCAATGCCCTTGCGCTCGCGCACGGAGGCGATCGCCTTAACGACCGCAGCCTCGCCTTCCGCATCGAGATTGGCATTGGGTTCATCCAGCACAACAAGGAAAGGGTCTCGATAAAGAGCACGGGCAAGACCGATACGCTGGCGCTGCCCGGCGGAAAGTGCCGATCCGGCCTCACCGATCGGAGTTTCGTAGCCGTGCTCAAATCGGAGGATCAGTTCGTGCGTGCCCGCTGCTTTCGCCGCGGCGACAATAGCCTCAGGGTCAGGATTATCTTCAAAACGAGCGATGTTTTCGGCAATGGTGCCGTCGAACAGTTCAACACCTTGCGGCAGATAGCCGACATGACGGCCTAGTGCTTCCCGGTCCCATTGATCGAGGCTTGCGCTGTCGATGCGAACCTTTCCGGCGACCGGCGCCCATGCGCCGACGATGGCGCGCGAGAGTGTCGACTTGCCCGAGCCCGATGCACCGATGATCCCGAGTGCGCTTCCCGCCTGAATGGCAAACGCAAGGCCGGTCACGGTCGGCTTCCTTTCGCCGGGCGGAACGATTGTCACGCCTTCGAGGCGCAGTTCGCGTTCAGGTGCAGGCATTGGCATAACAGCAGCGGATTCAGGAACCTTTTCCAAGAGGTCCTCCAGCCGCGCCCAACCCTGCCGCGCCATGAGGAAAGGTTTCCAGCTTGAAATGGCCAGATCGACCGGAGCCAGCGCACGCCCCATCATGATCGAACTGGCAATCATAACCCCGGCCGTAGCCTCCTGTCTGATGACAAGGTACGCGCCGACGGCAAGAATGGCCGATTGCAGCAGCACGCGCAGCGATTTTGAAAAGGCACCCAGCCCACCTGCCACGTCCCCAGCTTTCCGGTTGGCGGCCAGAAACTTGGCATTGGCCTTTTGCCATCGGGCAGCGATCCGCTTTCCAAGACCGAGAGCTTGCACGACCTCGGCATTGCAACGCGCTGCTTGCAGCAGACCATTGCGTGCCATGTTGTGGGCGACGGTATCGCTTATCGGCCGTTGCGAGAGAGTGTTGGCAAGGAGTGTCAGAGATGTGAGACCGACCGCCCCGACAAGTGCCGTCATGCCGATCCAGAAATGAAGGAGGAAGCAAATGCCAAGATAAAGCAGCATCCATGGCAGATCGAAGAACGCTGTCGGACCGTTTCCACCTAAGAAGCCGCGAACATTGTCGAGATCGCGAAGCGGCTGCAAGCCGTCGCCCGGCATGCGCGTTGAAAGCGGAAGGCGAACGATCGCATCGTGAACGCGTCCGGAAAACTCTCCATCGAAACGCTCGCCAATCCGCAGCAGCACGCGGGCGCGCAAAATGTCGAGCAGGCATTGGAACGCATAAAGCCCCGCAGCAAGCACGACGAGCCCCACCAGCGTCGATACGCTGCCACTTGCCAGAACGCGGTCATAGACCTGAAGCATGAACAGCGGCGAGATCAGCGCAAGCACGTTGACCACGCCGCTGATCAACACAATGCCCCAAATGGCGGAAGTCAGAGGGAAAGGTCTCAAAGCTGAATCCTTCAAGGAATGGTTACTCACGTAAGTTCCGGAGGCTGGCGACTCAGCCCCATATTGCTCCCCGACCGGCGACCGACTGCATCCGCTCGCTGGGTCAGGATCAGTGCTCCCGCCGAATATGTTTAGTCCCGGCATTTAATGGAGCGGGTCAACAACACCGTCCGGCTGAAGGTTTGGAAGGGATTCATCGTGGTCGGCCGCAAGGGCCCGAACAGGCTTCCGCCTCCACACCTTCAGGGAGATTTCGGTGCACCGACCAGAGCGACGCGCAGGGCTTCGTCAAGCTATCCACGCTGCGACTGCTCCCGGGCGCCCCGGCCCATGGCAAGTAGCGGAAACGGGAAAGCGCCCGCCCAGGGGGGCGGGGCGAGGCGCTGTTCCGTATGGGTTTTCTGGATCAAACGAAGGTGAAGTCCGACGCGGTCAGGCCTAGGTCGGCCACGGTGACCACACCGCCCAAGTGGGCGAACTCATGCGCGCTGTTGTCGGCGGTGACATAGGCCAGAGTTGCGACTCTGTCGGTGTAGCTGCTTTGGTAGACAATGATGTCGCCGGCGTGCTCGCCGGAGATCGCACTCGCGGCTTCAGAAGCAGAGTTGAAAGATTCGCCAGTGATTACCACGACGTGTTCGCCGTTCGCACCTGAGGCCGCACCACTGTAGAAGCTGCTCACCGGGTAGCCGGACTGTATGCTGGCGTTGTTGACGAAGTTCGCGCCAAAACCGTCATTGTAGAGGCCCACCGCATCGAAGGCGAACTTGTCCTCCGCCGGGTTGAAATCGGTGATAGTGGTAATGTCCGACTTCGACCCGACAACCCCAGGCACCGGATTGTGGAACTGGAACACGAACGTGTCATTGTCGGTGCCCCCGGTCAACGTGTCCTGGCCGTCACCCACGTAGAGGACATCCTGGCCGGGACCGCCGCTGAGCCTGTCATTGTCCTCACCGGAGATGCGCGCGTTGAAGCGGCCGTTGTCGCCGGAGAGATCGTCCCAGCCATCTCCGCCGAAGATCCGGTCATTACCCTCGCCGCCAATGGCTCGGTCACTGCCCGGGCCACCCGAGATCTCGTCGTTGCCGCCACGACCGTCAATCCAGTCACCGCCCTGGAAACCCTCTATCCAATCTTCACGCTCGGTGCCGATGAGTGTTTCGGCACCCGGGCCACCCTCGATAATGTTTGCCATCGAAAAATACTCCTAATGATGCACCCTGCCTGACGCGTTCATATTCGTCATCGGGCAATTGGAGAAATCGATTGCTTGGATAGGCATACATCTACGAAATGGATGCACTCACGTTCACGTCGCCCTTCCGCTGAGCAGTAGCGGGCTCGCAGGCGGCGGGGACGCGCCCAGACGATCGACCCGAACATTCACACTCAAACGGACGAGGAAAACTTGGTAACCGGCCGCCCTGGTTGGGCCCAAGCCTCTCTCTGTTTGCTCGACGCCGGCATACCCGCACCGTAAGCGCGCTGGACGTGGACAAGTTCCGGTGGCGGCGGGTACGGCGCGGCCTCAGCGATGAATGGGGGGCCGGAGACGGTTCCATCCCCGACACGCATGCTGCTACCGCGCAATAAGAGGAGGGCAATTTGCCGCCAATGGCCTCGTGATGGCGCCTTTCGCCGACAGGCTGTCGAAGTTGACCGAAGCCGAGCTGAAACGACAACTGGCGATCCTCACAGCTGCGTTACGCATTCGCTCGCTGTCAAGCCGGCCTCGGAAGAACAGGCATGGGGCTGTGTCGCCGAGTATCTCGCCAGCACTGCCCATTGCGAGCAATGGAACATTAGGGAGTGCGTTCGCGCGAGCCGAGAGTTCAAGGATCTCGGAACCGACAGCTTCCGCACGTCGGCCGCACGGGCTCTACGCGACGCGGACTACGCCAAGCTAACAGAATTACTTTCATTCCTCCTGGAATGCCCGACTGATTTGGTCCGACAGCGGCTTCACAAAATAGGAAAGCGCCGTACGCTCGCCCGTCTGGACCATCGCTTCGGCCGGCATGCCGGGCACGAGCGTCAGGTCCTTGAGCTTCGTCAGTTCCGCATGCGGAACCGATAGACGCACCAGGTAATACGAAATGCCGTTTTTTTCGTCCGTCGCCATATCGGCTGCGATCCGGCTGACATATCCGTTCAATTCCGGCGTGGTTCTCAGATTGAAGGCTGACATCCGCAGCACGGCCTTGTGACCAAGCTGGATTTGGTCGATGTCCTTCGGGGTGATCCGTACTTCCAGCGCAAGATCGTCGCCTTCCGGCACGATTAGCATGATCGGATCGGCGGGCGTGATCACTCCGCCGACCGTATGAACTGCGAGTTGTTGAATGGTGCCTGACTGCGGCGCGACGATATCGATCCGTCGCAGTTCCTGTTCAGCCGCCACCTTGCGCTCACTATACTCCCCGACCTGCGCCTGAACCTCTCTGAGCTCCTGGCCGACTTCGGTCTTGAAATCCTGATCGATCTGCGGGATCTGCAGGCGCGTTTCGGCTATGCGGGCTGCCGTCTGTGCCTGATCTGCGATCTTCTCACCGCGTTCGCCACCGAAAGTGGCAACCTGGATCTTCAGGCTGTTCAACCGTTGGTCCGAGACAATGCCTTGGTCGCGCAGCCCACTCAGAACAGCAATTTCCTTTTGGAGAACCTCGATCCTGTTTTCACAGGCAATTTCCTGCGCCTTGAATCCTTCGATCTCGTGGTGATATTGAGTAATGTGTTCCGCCAGTTGCGCCTGCTTTCCGTCGCGGGATTGTCTGCGGAATTCGAACAGCAGCGTCTCGCTATGTATTGCCGAAGCTACGTCCGGAACATCTCTTCGGGCGAGCAGCCAGTCCGGGAAGGCGATCTCCGCGAGATCGTCACGCTCAGCATCGAGTCGTGCCTGGTAGGCGGCGAGCTCATCGAGCCGCTTGGTGACTATGGCGAGATTAGCGCGCGTCTGGGTGGCATCGAGCCGAATGAGGATGTCGCCGGCTTTTACTTTATCGCCTTCGCGCACCAGGATTTCTCCCACCACCCCGCCGGTCGGGTGCTGCACCTTCTTGACATAGGAATCGACGACAAAGTGTCCGGACGCGACAACCGCACCGGAGAGATTCGTGAAGGCCGCCCAGGCTCCGGCTCCTCCCACAAAGATCACGCTCGCCAGAAGGCCCGCCACCAGGTGGCGGCGAATGGAGCTGGAAACGTCATTGTTCTGATGAATGCCGGACACCGGGATCCTCGCGCTCTCCCACGTTATCGATGGAGTTGACGCCATTGGAACGCATAAAGCCCCGCAGCAAGCACGACGAGCCCCACCAGTGTCGATACGCTGCCGCTTGCCAGAACGCGGTCATAGACCTGAAGCATGAACAGCGGCGAGATCAGGGCAAGCACGTTGACCACGCCGCTGATCAACAGAATTCCCCAAACGGCGGAAGTCAGAGGGAAAGGTCTCAAAGCTGAATCTTTCAAGGAATGGCTTCTCACGTAAGTCTCCGGAGGCTGGCGACCCAGCTCCCTATATTGCTCCCCGAACGGCGACCGACTGCATCCGCTCGCTGATTGAGGATCAGTGCTCCCGCCGAATATGTTTGGTTTGGCACTAATGGAGCGGGTCAACAACAACACCGTCCGGCTGAAGGTTTGGAAGGGCAACGTCATCGTGGCCGGCCGCAAGGGCCCGGACAGGCTTCCGCCTCCACACCTTCAGGGAGATTTCGGTGCACGACCAGCGCGACGCGCAGGGCCTCGTCACTGTACACGCTGACTGCTCCCGGGCGCCCCGGCCCATCGCAAGTAGCGGAAACGGAAAGCGCCCGCCCCGGGGGGGGGGCGGGGCGATGTACCGTATGGGTTTTCTGGATCAAAAGAAGGTGAAGTCCGACGCGGTCAGGCCTAGGTCGGCCACGGTGACCACACCGCCCAGGTGGGCGAACTCATGCGCGCTGTTGTCGTTGCCGAGGCGCACCGCATAGAAAGCGAACTTATCCTCCGTCGGGTCGAAATCGGTGATAGTGGAAATGTCCGGCTCCCACCCGACACCCGGGTCGAACCCAATCACCGGACCGAGGAAATGGATCGTGTCATTGTCGGTGCTCCCGGTCAGCGAGTCCTTACCGTCACCGTCACGACCGTTAATCCAGCCACCGATCTCTCCTGTATGATCGTCTCCCCACCACACGTAGGGGAGCGTATAATCGGCTCGGATCTCGGGGGGGAGCAAATCGTCAAAATCGGGGGGGGGCACTTTGGAACCCGGGCCACCCTCAATAAACTTTACCATCGCAAAATACTCCTAATGATGCACCCTGCCTGACGCCTTGATATTCCTCATCGGACAATTATAGAAATCGATTGCTTGGATAGATACACATTTACGAAATGGATGCACTCACGTTCACTTCGCCCTTCTGCTGAGCAGTTGCGGGCTCGCTGGCGGCCGGGAATCTGGTCGCCCAAGCAATCGATCTGAAGATTCGACACTCAAACCGGACCAGGACAACACTTCGTAAGCCGTCCTAGTTCTGCCCCAAACTTCTCTCTGTTTGCTCGACGCCGGCATACCCGCACCGTAAGCGCTGGACGAGGACAAGTTCCGCTGGCCGCGGGTGGAGAACGGGGTGATCCGGCTTGCCGCGCCCAACTGATGGCGCTCGTCGAAGGCATGGACTGGCGCGTTTGAGCCGAACGGAGACGGCGTCCGACGTCGGCCGGATAGGCCGTGGCGAAGTGACTCAGGCGCAAAAGGCGGGCCTCTGGCCGTGCAAAATAAGCTTCTGTCGGCGGCATGACGAGAAGCGCTTTGGCCCGTCCCACGAAATCGTTCCGCTCAAGGCGATATTCGTCGCCATGGCGGCGGAGAAGGCCGAACTGCAACAACTCCGGAGCGAACACTCAAGGCCGAGATCGTCCGGATGGCGACACTCAACGAGCGTGCCCAGGAGAGGATCGCCGACCTTCAGGGCTCGTCAAGCAGCTGGAGCGCGCCGTTTCGGTCGCAGCTCCGAGAAGCTCGAACGTGCCCAGCAGGCCTTCGCCTTCGAAATCCAGACCGGGCTCGGCGCGATTGAGTCCGAACTCGAGGCCGCAAGACCGCAAGACCGACAGGCGAGCCGCGACGTGCTGCGCGACCGCGCAAGGCGTTCCCGGCGCATCTGGAGCGGGTCGAGATCGTCATCCGGCCCGAGCCATGGGGGAAGAAGCGCTCCCGCAGCCAATCGTCCAGTCCGTCAAACGCCGTCGGCCGCCAGGCTTGCGAAACGGAACAACAGTCCCGCCCCCGCTTGGATACCGAGGCACCGTGCGCACACCCGAATTCCTTCGCCCGTCGGTTCCCCAGCCAACCTCATGCAGCCGCAGCATCGCTGCCACCTCTTCAGGCTGAAGGATCTGCTCTCCCTGCATCGTTCTCGACAAAGCAGGAATCGCCCAATCCCAATCGCCATCCATGCCTCCTCTCATAACCGAGGGGTCAGTTTCGGCCGACAACTGAGACGTCCGGTGCTCTTAGGCAGGGTAATCATACGAGATCCCTCCTGCAACATCATTTCCCGCATCCATAGGCTTGCCGGATCATTATTGTGAAGCGCAGGCCATTGGACGGCCTCCGTGAATGCGGCAGGAAGTGGCGGCGGAAGTTCGACAATCCGCAGGGGTGTTAATTTTGCGAAATGCTGCGCCAGCCGCAACGGCATGGTCCCGATGCGGCTGGTGCCTGATAGAAGGGGCGGGATCATGCTAAAGCCGTGTACGACGACCTCGATACGTCTCTCGAAACCGTTCTCGAGCAAATACCATTCCTCGATGGAGGGCTGCCGGGTGTCCCCGAATTTAAGCACGACATGCCCCATCGACAAGTATCGGTCGAATGTAAGTGGCTCTGACAGCTGCTTGTTCGTGCCGCAGCCTACGCATACGAGCATATCTTCGAACAGGGCTGCGCGAGGATGTTTCGACATGAACACTTCCGGCATAATCAGAAAATCAACGTCGCCGCGCCGGAGAAGCTCCTCGGGGTCGTCGGAAATAGGCAGACATTCGAAGCGGACGGCGGGAGCTTCCCGCGCAGCACGCTTTACGATTTTCTTAAAAAATACGAGTGTGAGGTAATCGGAAAGGATGATGCGGAAGCGACGATCCGATCGGACCGGGTTAAAGGCGTCCCAGGAAATAATCGACAGCTGGATGTGCAGCAATGCCTCCCGGACTGCTGTGGCGAGCCCCTCCGCGCGCGGTGTCAAAATGAGTTCGCGGCCGTTCATCGTAAATAGCTCATCGCTGAAATAGGCGCGTAACCGACCGACGGCGGCGCTCATGGCCGGCTGACTCAGGTTAATACTGCGAGCCGCGGCGGTGACTTTACGCTCCCTGATCAAAGCGTCCAGCACAACGAGGAGATTTAGATCGAGTCCCTTAAAACGCATGCATTGACCTATCCGACGCGTGGATGGGTATCGCGCAAACAATCAATTTCACGAGGTGAGAGCCTCAACGCATCAGCCGACGACGAAACAGAGCAACCGATAGGAAGAACGGCAAAACCGTGTATATGCAAAGCGCGCCGATATGCAGGCCCATGCTGCCGGCGGGACGGCCAAGCATCGCCGGACGAATGAGGTCAATTGCATGTGCGAGCGGCAACAAGGAGGCGACGTCCTGAAAAGCGCCGGGCAATTGGTTGACCGGAAACATCGCGCCGCAAAGGAACAGCATGGGCGTTATAACAAGCGTATTATAAAATATGAAATATTCATAACTGGGCGCAAGCGCCGTGACGACCATCGCTAGACTCGCGAAGGCGAGGCCACTGAGAGCGATGACTGGCAGCAAGCAGAGGATGGATGGCCACGATGCGTAGCCTAGCGTGGTGGCAACAATAGTGATTGCTGTGCCCGCCATCAGGGCCTTGGTGGCTGCCCACGCCAATTCGCCGAGTAAGATATCGCCGAGCGTCAGCTGAGTGCATAGCATTCCTTCCCAGGTGCGCTGGTCGCCCATGCGGCCGAAACTCCCGTAAACCGTTTCAGCGGTCGCCGATGCCATCGCGCTTGTGGCAACCATGCCAGCCGCGAGAAACGCAATGTACGAAGTGCCCTCAACAGGACCTATCATTGTTCCGATTCCAAAGCCGAGACCGAACAGATAGATCATCGGATCGGCGAGGTTGCCGAGCACCGATGCAAGCCCGATTTTCTTCCATCCAAGATAGTTGCGGCGCCAAACCGCGACCCAATTCCACGCATTGGCGGGCATGCCCGCCGCATAACGTTCGCCCATTGTTCAGTCCTCCATCTCGCGCCCGGTTAGCCGCAAAAACACATCCTCGAGATTGGGGGGACGCTGCAGAAGGCGTAGACCCGCGCGCCCGCGTAGCTGCGCCAGCACCTGCTCCGGATCGGGTGCATAGCAAAAAAGCGTCTCACCGCTCACCTCGATGCGCTGTGCGTACGGCCGGATCAGCGCACCCAGTTCATGCGGATTGCCGCCGTAGACCTCGACCACGTCACAGCCGATCTGCTCGTCAATGAGTGCGGACGGGCGGCCTTCGGCGATCTTGCGCCCCTCCTCCATAACGCACAGCCGATCGCACAGCCGCTCGGCCTCTTCCATGAAATGGGTAGTCAAAAGAATAGTCTTGCCCCGCGCCAGCAGCGATCGCAGCCGTTCCCAGATCAGGTGGCGGGCCTGCGGATCGAGGCCGGTGGTCGGCTCGTCCATCACCAGCAAGTGCGGGTCATTGATCAGCGCACGCGCGAGCGTCAGGCGCCGCTTCATGCCGCCGGACAGTTCAGCGACGCGCGCATCCGCTTTGTTCTCGAGGCGGGCGAACTCAAGCAGCGATGGTATGACCGCATCGATCTGGCGTCTGCTCATCCGGAAGTAGCGCCCGAACACCAACAGGTTCTCGCGTACAGTGAACGCGGTATCAAGATTGTCGAACTGCGGGACCACGCCGATGCGCATACGTGCCAAACGCGCGCGCGCCGGCACTGGAACGCCGAGCACAGTAATCTTCCCCGCATCGGGCGATGTCATGCCGAGGACCATACGCGCAATCGTGCTTTTGCCCGCGCCGTTCGGTCCCAAGAGCCCGAAGCATTCCCCCGCCGCAACGCGGAACGACAGTCTGTCGACAACGAGCTTGTCATAAGTTTTGCTTACGTCAGTAAGATCGATCGCTACCATGGACATGGGTTCATTTTACCGAGAGGGACGCCAAGACTGGCGGTTGCTTGGTTGCCTGCCGGACCTGAAACTGTGCCTCGTCTTCGCCATCCCAACCGTCGATAACGAACTGATCGACATCACAAGGATTTAGCCCCTGTTCCGGTAAAGCGGCGACAATCGCGTAGAGATTATCGATGGCTTGGTAACGCGGATCGTTGTGCCGCTTTTCCTGGTCAACGCAGAAGACGAGCCGTCCATCCTCGACCAGGGCGATCGCCCCATCATGGGTCAGCTTGATACCAAAGATGCGCATAGTGTCTCCAGGTTAACGGCGATAGATTCGATTCATCAGGAAGCGGAAAGCGGGTTTCGGAAACGGACGAGCAAGCAGTCTTCGTTGACCGACTCGCCCCGACACTCAAGACGCTCTACCTCGATCAACGTTTCGTTCAGCATGGCGATGACCGGCTCAGCACCAGCGGCGTGACCCCAGCGACGGCAATTAGCATCCCTTGCCGATCCGAAGATCAGATGCCCGCCAGGCGCAAGCACCCGCACCAGGTTTTTGACGGCCGCGCGCATCTCGGCTATGTCTTCGAGATAGTAGAGGACCTCCGCCACAACGATCAGGTCAAACAACTCGTCGGTCGAAAACTGTTGAACATCGGAGACTATCCAGTTGATGCGCGACGGCTCGTTTATCCGTTGACGTGCTCGAGCAATCGCTTGCGCCACGACATCGATGACGGTGAGCCCTTGGCAGTAGGGGGCTAGTTTTTCCGTGAATGCGCCGGCAGCGCACCCGACTTCGAGGGCATTTGAAATGGAGCCTTGGGCAAGCGCGAGCTGGAGCATTTGCGTGTGGCGCTTCCGCTCGAACGGATTGCCGTCGAGAAGCCACGGATCGTCTGCGGCCAATTCCCGATCAAGCAACTGATGATTCACGTTCTGGGTCAAACTCGTGCACCTCTCGTCCACTAGGTAATTAGCGATCACTCGTCGCCGCAAATGTTGCCCGACAGCACTAATTCCGAAGAATCCCGCGCAAGATTGAGCCTGCGAAGCGGAGCCGCATGCGGCGAGAATTCTGCCCTGCTGGAACCAGTGATCGGAGTTTGGGTGGGGGCCTGTTTTCCCCCAGTGTTCGATGTAGCGACAGCAGAGCCTCGCGACAGCCAATCGCTATTGCTCAATGTACACAGCGCGTAGGCCTTCACCGGAAGCAAGAGAAAGATGTTGATGAACGTGTGCAGCGAAAAGCCCAGAAATCGAAACTGTCGGGCACGAAATGCTACCACGCTGCATCGGAGCATGGTCATGGACACAATCATCAGTCCTGTCCACCAAGGCACAGAGCCTGTCAGTGCGAAATGTGCGAGGCCCGTTAATACCGATACGGCGAGGAGTAGCGCGCCGAGATTCTGTCCGACCACGTCCAACGTGAGATAGCTATTCAGGCTGGGCAGCAAGCGCAGCCCAAGCAGCGTGTCCCGGAATGTGCTTCGTGCCCAACGGAGTTGTTGGCGCAGATACGGTCCTAGTCTGTTCGGGACGACTGTGGCCGCGATGGCGCTCGGAACGTACTCGGTTCGAAAGCCTGCTTTCAGCATCAGGATAGTAAGATGGCGATCCTCACCGAAGTCGCTTGGCTTGCCCCGAAAAAACTGCGACTCGTACTGGTCCAGTAACAAAAGGAGCGCAGACCGGCGGTACATGGCACATGGGCCGCAACAGCACATAACGGCACCGAAGCGAGCCTGCGCCGCGCGCTCCTCGTTGCAAGCCAGCCAGTACTCCATGTCTATCAGCCTGGTCAGCCAGCTCTCGGTCCGGTTACTGGCCGTCAACTGACCCATGACTGCGCCGACCGCTGAATCTCGCATCTTCGGTACAAGCTTGGCAATGACGTCGGACGCGAGTAACGTGTCTGAATCAACGTTAAGCACCAGATCCCCTGATGAGCGGCGTATCGCGGCGATCTGCGCCTTGCGCTTTCCAACATTCTCGGGAAGCAAAATGATGTCGAACCTAGGGTCGCGCGCGTAGGCTTCGTGGACAGTTCCTAAGGCTTCGCGATTTCCAGAACCGTCATCAACCACATAGACCCGAAGTCTTCCGGCATATTCTTGGTCGGCAATGGAAGCCAGGCACTCTGAAAGCGTGCGCGGATCCTCGTTGAAGCAGGGGACGATGACATCCACGCTGGGCAGTTGATCGGAGCCGACGAGAACATCCAACGCCGATGAGTCGTTTGTCGGCAGAGCATAAAGCCCCTGCATGCTCTTATAAGCAGTCGAGAGCAGCGCATAAAGCGATATGGCCACAGTGCTGGTTGTACCAAGAAGAGTCATGGGATCTCGTTTGTTCAGTGATGTTGAGGAAGTGAGCGGATTACAAATCCGCGCTCACGCAATGCTGGAATCAGCCCGGACAGCGCCGTGACCGTCTGGTCGCGCAGACCGGCGTGAGCGCCCCGGCCCAACTCGCCGGGAGGGCAGCCGTCGTGCAAGAGTACGATTGCGCCCGGCCGGACAGAGGCGAGCACTTTATCGACAATCGCGTCGACCCCAGGGCGAGACCAATCTCGAGGGTCGACGGACCAATGGAGGGCCGCCAGCCCGGCGATCTGTGACGCTGTGAAGACTTCTTCGCTCCAGGCGCCGTAGGGCGCGCGAACATAGCGCACCGAGGCCTGCGGGCACGCTCTCATGATGGCGTCGTTCGCTTCAAAGACCTCACGTTGCACTTCGCCGAAACCGCATTGGTACAGATCCGGATGAGACATCGTGTGGTTGCCTACCTCGTGCCCTTCTGCGATCATCCGTTGGATTAGATCTGGGTGCTCTAAGGCGTAGGCGCCGATGACGAAGAAAGTCGCCGGCACCCGCTGCTCTGCCAGCACATCGAGAATCTCCGGTGTGAAAAGTCGATTGGGACCGTCGTCAAACGTCAGATAAACGCTGCGACGGCCGGTGCCGTCAGAGCACTCACGGCGCACTTCGTACAAGCAATCGGGACGGCTCATAGCTCTGGTCCGTTCCGATCTATCATCGTGCCCGTGGGCCATTCGCTGATCGGCCGTCCAACCGGCAGAACAATGGTGAGTGCGTCATCGATGCGTGTGGGCGGCAGGTCGAGGCGGGCCTCTGGTCGGGTCGAGCGCACGCGAATTCCCGACAAAACGGCCAAAGGCCTGTATCGCCGCCCGAACCTCTCAACATGATTCCGCAGCGCGTCCCGGACCGTTCCGAAAGCGAATGGAACGCCAAGCTCCTGCAGTATTGGAAGCATGACATGGATTGAATGGGCGATTCCGAGACCCTCAAGGTCCGGGCGTACCCCGTACAGGCCCAGCTCAGCCACCAACAGGTCGACCGCGTCAACCTTGATGAAACGGCGCAGTATGCCCATGTGAGCCGCTACACCACTTGAATCATAGGCGATCACGCGGAGTTCAGGCCTGGCTCCGGCCCAGCTTCGACTACCTTCGAACGGTTCTGCGTTGGACGCCCCAGTCGGCCCGTACGTATCACGAAAGAACTCGGCGAGCTCAACGTGATCGGAGAGCTGCAACTCGTTTTCCCAGCACAACTTCCACTGCACCTGGTGGCGCATTCAGGACCTCTCTTCATATTAGTTTTTTGCGGCCGCATTACCCGACCAAAGCGGCGCTGTTGGCTGCATTCAGCCGTTGTCGTTGGCGAAGGTGAGCCAGACGCTCTCTCGAAGTTCCGGCCCGTGTCGTCGATTTGAGCTTGACGTCGCTCATTAACGTTCCTCTAATGCATGGCTCGTAAATTCGTAAAATTGATTGTTTGAATGATACGCATCCACACGTTGGATAGAACATGACATGCGTTTCAAGGGACTCGATCTAAATCTCCTCGTTGTGCTGGACGCTCTGATGAGGGAGCGTAAAGTCACTGCCGCGGCTCGCAGTATCAACCTGAGCCAGCCGGCCATGAGCGCCGCCGTTGCTCGGTTACGCGCCTATTTCAACGATGAGCTATTTACGATGAACGGCCGCGAGCTCATTTTGACACCGCGCGCCGACGGGCTCGCCACAGCAGTCCGGGAGGCATTGCTGCACATTCAGCTATCGATTATTTCCTCCGACGCTTTCAACCCGGCCCAATCGGATCGTCTCTTCCGAATGATGCTTTCCGATTACATCACGCTCGTATTTTTTAAGAAGATCGTAGAGCGTGCTGCGCGGGAAGCTCCCGCCGTCCGCTTCGAATGTCTGCCTATTTGCGACGACCCCGAGGAGCTTCTCCGGCGCGGCGACCTTGATTTTCTGATTATGCCGGAAGTGTTCATGTCGAAACATCCTCGCGCAGCCCTGTTCGAAGATATGCTCGTATGCGTAGGCTGCGGCACGAACAAGCAGCTGTCAGAGCCACTTACATTCGAGCGATACTTGTCCATGGGGCATGTCGTGCTCAAATTCAGGCACACCCGGCAGCCCACCATGGAGGAATGGTATTTGCTCGAGCACGGTTTCGAGAGACGTGTCGAGGTCGTCGTACAGGGCTTTAGCCTGATCGCGCCCGTCCTGTCAGGCAGCAACCGCATCGGGACCATGCCCTTACGGCTGGCGCAGCATTTCGCAAAAACAACACCCCTGCGGATTGTCCAACTTCCGCCGCCACTTCCTCCTCCCGCATTCACGGAGGCCGTCCAATGGCCTGAGCTTCACAATACTGATCCGGCAAGCATGTGGATGCGGGAAATGATGTTGCAGGAGGCATCTAGCCTGGCGCCTTTGCCTGAAATCAATGAGCGTCTCGGGCACGCCGATCCGACCTTGCGGTTGTTGGTACCGACTGCCACCTCGATTTCGCGTGCGAAGTCCCGGAAGATGTTAAGCCCCACTTAAACACCGGGCCTTTGCCCAGCAGAGCGGCGCAGTTGATTGTCAAGTACGAGGGCCAGGAACGAGCAGAACACACGCCCGGGGTTGCTACTGAATTGACTGCCGCCTCCGATTTTGCTTGCGGAGTCCCAGAAGATGCTCAGCCCCACTTAAATGCCAACGTCGCAGGCCTTGCCGCGGCTTTTCACGCGCGGCCAGGCGAGGAGATGGCGGTCCACGTGGTCGATCATCTGTGCCAGCCTCGCTCGGCTACTGGCGTCGACGACAGTCCCCTGCACCGAGAAAGTCGGGCACTTGGCAATGAAGCCGGTCGAGCTTGACGCTGCGGACCCAGGCAATTGACCCCGCGCTTCTGCCTGAACGCGTGGCCGATCCGTTCATCTAATCGGCGCTACATTCTGCCCGGCTGAGGTCCGTGGGTGCGGCCACCCCGCGGGATGGGATCATCATTCAACTTTCTCTCGTTTATGAAAGGAAACTCCCCGCTCACGATAGAGTCCATGAGTTTCATATATTTTCCGGCAGATGGATGTCGAACGGGAGAAATGTCTGTCCGGGTGTTTCAGCGGTGCCGGTCTCGATAGCCCGCGTCATCAGCATTATCAGCTCCTGGCAAAGTCGGCGCATTGGCGTGGCGACCGCCATCGTGACAATATTATCTGCGAGCGCCGCCCGAGACTCCGGCGTGATTTCATTCACGATCGCGACGAGATCGCGACATTTGCCCTCTTCTCGGAGCGCGGAGATGGCGCCCTCCATGCCGCCGCCGGCGACATAGAAGCCGACGAGCTCGGGCTCTCGCTGCATGAGATCAAGCGTTGCCTCGTAGGTGATCTGCCGTTTCTCGAGGTTCATGACTGGATCCAGCACCTCGAACGTGGGCGCGTTCTCACGGCAATAGGAGCGAAAGCCGACGTCACGGAGCTCGTGCCCCTGAAAACGATGGCTGCCGACAAAAACCGCCACTTTGCCGGGCCGTTTTGCGACCTTCGACACCATCCAAGCGGCCGTGCGCCCCACCTTGCGGTTGTTAAGGCCGATATACCCCTGTCGCACGCCGGCGGCGAAGTCGGAAAGCAGCGAGAAAACCGGAATGCCTTTGGCCTTGAGGTCCTCAACCGCTGCTGTAATTTTCGGGTGGTCCGGTGCCACCATCGCGATCGCATGGCAGCGTGCGCCCAAATCCTTGAGCCGCGCGATCAGGTCGCTCGGCATATGTGACGGGGCGAATTCGACGAGCGGAATGCCGTGGAAGGACTGGGCCAAATTGACCGATGCTTCGACCTCGCGCGCAAAATCTTGGTAGAAATGCTGAGCCGGTTTTCTCAAGATGAAGCCCAGACGGTAGTGCGGTAGGTCTCGCCGCAAGCGCTGCTTGATTAGCCCGGCAGCATGATAGCCGATCGCGTGGGCGGCGTCGTGGACCCGCCGCGCGGTCTCCTCGCGCACCGGATGGCGGGCGTTCAGAACCCGATCGATCGTTGCTACGCTGACTCGGGCTTCGCGGGCGAGATCGGCAATTGTGGGGCGCTTGGTCATAGGTCCTATTCTGATCTTTTTGACGCCGGCCGGCTCTCTGTCGCCTAACGGGTTTCGGTTTCGGGTGGCAAAGTGAAAACGTCCCATACGAACGGCCAACAGCGTGTTGGACGAACATCATTCCAGACGTAAACCGGCCGGGTATACTGAAAGGCTCATTCGCTTAAAGGGCGGTGACGGTTTGCACTCACACATTTAGCGCTTCGGCTACATGGTCCGTGAGGAGCCGTTTAGAGGCTGCGGGTCGGTCGTTCAGTTCATGTGACCAGCTAGGCGACTTAACAGGTCGTGGGCCGCCCACCTTACTTGGAGGAGGGTAGCCGGTTTGATGCCTTGGCAAGCTGATGACCGCAGAAGGCGGCTTTCATCTGTGCTCGGTCCAATTCTCCTTCCCAGCGGGCGACGACGAGGGATGCCACTGCGTTGCCGACGCAATTCGTCAGCGCCCGGCATTCGGACATGAAGCGGTCGATGCCGAGTATCAGTGCCATCCCAGCAACGGGAACACTCGGAACTACGGCGAGCGTAGCCGCCAGGGTGATGAAGCCCGCGCCTGTGACACCTGCAGCGCCCTTGGAGGAAAGCATTGCTACGAGCAGCAGCAGCACCTGATCGCCGATGGACAGATCCGTGTTCGTCGCCTGCGCGATGAAGAGGGCCGCCAGCGTCATGTAGATATTCGTGCCGTCCAGATTGAATGAGTATCCGGCCGGGATGACGAGACCCACAACCGAACGCCTGGCGCCCGCCTTCTCCATTTTCTGCATCAGCGAAGGGAGCGCCGCCTCCGAGGAGGACGTTGCGAGGACAAGCAGCAGCTCTTCCTTGATGTAGCGAATGAGAGAACAGATCGAGAAGCCGTTGTAGCGACAGACCGCGCCGAGAACCCCGAACACGAAGAGGAAGGCGGTGAAATAGAACGTCGCGACCAGCATCGCGAGGTTGACCACCGAACCGATGCCATATCTGCCGATGGTGAAGGCCATTGCGCCAAAAGCGCCGATCGGCGCGGCCTTCATCAGAATTCCAACGAGCTTGAAGACAGGCGCGATGAGCGCCTGAAGGAAGCAAACGACAGGCTTGCCCGGCTCGCCGGCCATCGCAAGCGCCATGCCGAACAGAACCGAGAAGAACAGCACCTGCAGGATGTCGCCTTCGGCGAAGGCTCCGACGATCGTTGGCGGGATGATGTTCATCAGAAAGCCGGTGACCGACTGCTCGCTGGCTTTTGCGGCATAGGTATTCACGGCCTGGACATCGAGCGAGGCCGGATCAATGTTGAGGCCGGCGCCAGGCTGGACGACATTGGCGACGATGAGGCCGACGATCAGCGCGAGCGTCGAGAAGGTGAGGAAATAGACCATTGCTTTACCGGCAACCCGGCCGACCTTATGAAGATCGTTCATGCCGGCAATGCCGGTGGCAATTGTCAGGAAGATGACAGGCGCGATGATCATCTTGACCAGCTTGATGAAGGCATCACCCAGCGGCTTCAGGCTCTCGCCGGTCTCCGGATAAAAATAGCCAATTGCGACGCCGAGCGCGATGGCGGCAAGCACCTGGGCGTAGAGCTTGGTGTAGAAGGGTTTGCGGGGCGCGGGACTCGCGCCGCGGACTTGTGCAGCTGACACTGGTTCTCTCTCCCTGACCGGATCGAGGTGGCGTGACTTCTCCCGGGCTTCTCCCTATCGCGGCGCTCCGGTCGAACGCTGCACCAACGCCGCCGCAATACCCATGCCAGATGAATCCGCATGACCTGAACTGACGTGGGCTCGCCAATGATGGAGGAATGCGGTGTCAGACCAGCGGGATAGGCCGCGGTCCGGCACGCCCTTGATGTCTCTGGCAGAGTGCTGCCGGTCGATCCCTCTGGCTAGCGGTTTGCTGCACAGAGCGTGGTGGGTTCCTCGTTTTAGCCGGCTTTGGACCGGGCCGCATCGCTGGCGCCAGCGCGTACCAGATAGGTCGCCTGTTCATAAGCCCGTCCAGATGACAGGCTAACTTACCCCTGTTCGGAAGCGCTGTGAGAGGCGAGTTCCTCTCGCCGGAACGCCTGCGCCACATGACGAAATCCGTTGGTCTAGAGGAGGCCGAGAGCTTCGCTTTCCCTGACTAGCCGTGGCACCCATGATGGAATGAATGCGCTGGCACAAGGCGGGAACGACGAGGGTCCAGCACGACCCGTTGATGTTCACTGACAGAGTGCTGCCGGTCGATCCCTCTGGCTCGCGGTTCATCGGTGGCACCAGAGCCGAGAATGGCTGTGCTCTTTGCAGCGCTCCCGCTGCATGAAAGCCACGTCGAGACGTAGAGATTGACGCCGTTGGCGCTGACCACGACGATGCGATCTGGAAATTGCGAGCACCGCCTACCAAGCCGTACTCGACGCCAGCTTCGCGCCTTCACACGCGACACCGCCGTCGCATGATCAACTCGAGCAAAATGGCGGTTGCCGCAAACGACCAGTGCCGTTGGCGGTTATTATCACTTCCGCCCCTCCGTCGCGGGCGCTGGTGAATGGCACGGCCCGGCTTTTACACTCGGCGCGGTCAGCCGCTCGGGCACCGCATCGCCGGCGCAAGTATTTCCGTCGTTCAACGGCAAAAACAGAATTGATGAATTCTATCATATGCCGCGAGGTTTCCTTTCACGAATGAAAGAAAGCTCGATTGACTATCCCGCCTCGCTCCAGTCTGTTGAAAACAACGTGTGGTTGCCTTGGTGCAAGCCGAGACCATGGCCAAGCTTCGTGGAGGGGAGAGCCAAGCGATGCATCAGGGTTCGATCCGCTTTGCACTCGACCAAACGGCGGCGGCACGAGTTCACGTCGGAGTATTTTCGCGCTTGCTCGCGACGTCGCGGGCGCACATGCCGCCGGCCTACGTTTGATGGCGCGAGATCGAGGATCACATGCACCACAACATTCGCAAATCAGAACAAAATGCCAGCGAGTGCGGCATATCGCTGCCGGATGCGATAAGGGGTTGTCCAACGTCCGAGACGAATCCTGCGAATGGGGCATTGCACGAGCGCGCCCTCACCGGAATCTTCGAAATATCGAAAATACTCACCGGTCCCGCCCGGCTCGAACTCACGTTGGCCAAGGTCGTTGATCTCCTGCACTCGTTAGTGCAGATGCGGCACGGCATCATCACTCTCTGCGATGCCGAGGCCGGACTGGACATCACCGTGGCCAGCGACTGCGACACGAACAGCAATGAGCCCTCCCGGTCGCGCGTGCCGCGCAACGCCATCGATCAGATTGTGACGACGGACACGCCGCTCATCGCCGAGGACATAGCGATGCATCCGGCCTTCACTGCCGCTGACATCGAGGTGCTTGGGGCCTCCGACACCGTGTCCTTCATCGGCGTTCCCATTCGTGTTGATGGAAACGCCGTAGGCGCGATGACTATGGACAGGGCTTTGGAAAGCAGGTCGAGCTATCGGCTCGATTACGATGTCCGACTGCTCACCATGATTGCCAACATGGTGGGACAGACAGTCAAGTTGCACCGCTTCTGCGCGGGGGACCGCGAGCGACCGCCGGAGTTGGAAGATCGGCTGCAAACGAAATTTTCCGATGTTAAGCACCCTGCACCCCGGCGCAAAAAGGTTCATGTCGAGGGGATGATTGGTGACAGTCCGGCGATAAGCGCGCTGCTGGAGAAGATCGCGATCGTAGCCAAGGCAAAAACCACGGTTCTGTTGCGAGGCGAGTCCGGTACCGGGAAGGAGCTGGCTGCCAAGGCAATTCACGAGTTGTCGCCGCGCGCCAAGCGGCCCTTCGTTAAACTCAATTGTGCAGCGCTCCCAGAGACAGTCCTGGAATCCGAATTGTTCGGTCATGAGAAGGGTGCCTTCACAAGCGCATTCAATTCCCGCAAGGGGCGCTTTGAGCTCGCTGACAAGGGGACGTTGTTTCTGGATGAGATTGGCGAGATCTCGGCCTCGTTCCAGGCAAAGCTGCTGCGCGTGCTGCAGGAGCAGGAGTTTGAGCGCGTCGGCAGCAATCAGACCATCAAGGTCGATGTTCGCGTGATTGCCGCCACGAACAGGAACCTGGAAGAGGCGGTTGCAAGGAATGAGTTCCGCGCCGACCTATACTACCGCATCAACGTGGTTCCCTTGCTGGTACCAGCATTGCGCCAGAGGCGCAGCGATATTCCGCTGCTCGCAGCTGAGTTTCTCAAGAAGTTCAACGACGAGAACGGCTGTACGCTTACCTTCGATCCGTGTGCGATTGAAGTGCTGATGAAATGTGAGTTTCCCGGCAACATTCGCGAGCTTGAAAATTGCGTGCACCGGACAGCGATCCTGGCCGAGGGACTATCAATCGGGAGAAACGACTTTGCCTGCTCCCAAGGCCAATGCTTTGCCGAGGCGCTGTGGAAGTGCAGATCGGGCAAGGCCGCGATGCAACCAGCGCCGATCCTGCCGGAGTCAGCGAATCCGGCCACGCCGCCGGATGCGGCAGCCTGTTCGGCCGCGACCACAGTCCCGCGTGCCGGCGCAACACACCCAATTGGTGCGAGGACCCCCGACATAGAGCGCGTCATTGCTGCCATGGAAAGATGTGGCTGGGTGCAGGCAAAGGCAGCGCGCCTCCTTGGACTGACCCCGCGCCAGATTGGCTACGTGCTGAGGAAATACGGCGTCGAGATCAAGCGTATCTGAAACCGAGGAGATGAGCTGAGCTGCTTAGCGCCTTGCGGCAGCGATGCAGGTCCGCGTCCGCTTCCACTCGATTCATCGAGGACAGCCTGGCCGAATTCCCGTGTCTGCGTTGCGACCATCGTGTGAGAGGCAACGCTTCCATCGTCAATCCTGTCCGCCATGTTGCTCTCGTTGCGAGCTCATACGGATGCCCCTGGTGACTAAAACGGAGTTAAAATATGTCCGATGCAAAACTGCAAACTGTGCTTTCGGCTCTTCCGCCAGTGACGCGACACTTAGATGCTCTGCCGTCCAACGGACCAGCACCGGACGGAAATTTTGTCAAGCTGAATACGAATGAGAACCCGTTTCCGTTGCCGCCAATCATAATGCAAAGTGCAGTGGCGGCCCTCAAGTGCCAGTATCTATATCCGGATGACGATAACATCAGCTTGAGGGAAGCGGCGTCCAGCACCTATGGCGTTTCCAGGGATCAGGTCATCGCAGGCAACGGGTCGTCTGAACTGCTCGGACTGATCTACAGAGCTTTCCTCGCGCCTGGCGACAAGGTTGCGATGATGTCGCCAGGGTTTTCGTTCAACCGCAAACTTGCCATGATTCAGGGCGCCGAGTTTCTCGAAATCGGATGTCAAGCTCATTCCCTGCCAATGGAGCAATTGCTTTCCGGTCCGGCAAAAGACGCCAAGTTCATTATGTTGGCCAATCCAAACAATCCGACCGGAACATTCCTCCCGATAAGCGATATCGAACGCCTCGTAGCACAATCAGACCGCTTGGTTGTCCTTGATGAAGCCTACGTCGACTTTGCACCCGATCATGGCCTGCGCCTCATCAACCAGTATCCGAACGTTCTGATCTTGAGGTCATTCTCGAAAAGCTATGCCGCCGCCGGCATTCGCGTCGGTTTCGGTTTCGGTCACCCTGAAATTATTGGCAGGCTGCGAAACATCCAGAACGTCTTCAACATGAACGTCATCGGGCATGCCGTTGGTATCAGCGTGCTTGCGCATCGCGGCGCCTACGCAGAGAACCACAAGCACATCAAGGATGAACGAGAGCGAGTGACAGTCGCGCTGTCGCAACTCGGATTTTCCGTAACGCCCTCCCGCGCAAATTTCTTGCTGGCCCGTGTGCCCGCGGGACAGGACGGCTCATGGTGGCAAGCAGCATTGGAAAGGCAAAAGATACTTGTCGCGTTTTTTCCGGGCAAAGGCTTGGAACACTGCATCCGCGTCAGCATCGGCACAAAAGAGCAGATGGATGCATTTCTTGCTGCCGCTGGCGACATTGCTGGAAGCTTAACGGTGCCAAGCTCCAAGGGCAGGGAAGCGTCAGGCTCTGCTTCTTCGTTACGCTGACGTTAATCGGCGATCACACACATCTCTTCCGACTTGCTTGGTCATCCCAGCAAGAGAACAGCCTGCTTTTAAAATCGGGGACTTATCGAGTGACAAACGTCTTTCCTTCAAACCTAGCGTTCGGCATCTTCGATCATCTGGACGAGGATGGCCGCGACATCGGTCGGCAGTACGAAGATCGCCTGATATTAGCAGAGGCGTGCGATCAGCTAGGGTTCTATGCCTATCATCTCGCAGAACACCACTGTACTCCCCATGGGAGAGGTCCATCGCCGAATCTGTTCTTATCGAGCGTCGCCCAGCGCACCCGGCGCTTGCGTCTCGGACCCTTGGTGATGCTGCTTGCGCTTTATCATCCGCTGCGTGCGTTCGAAGAGATCTGTATGCTGGACCAGTTGAGCGGTGGCAGGCTCGAACTGGGCATAGGGCGCGGTGCTCTCCCGATCGAATTGGGCTACTTCGGGATTGGTGCGGACGCGGTGCCGGGCCGTTATGCTGAAGCCAGCGAAATCCTCATGGAAATACTTGTTAATCCGATGAAGGTCGGCACGCTATGCTATCAAGGCCGCCATTTTGATCTCAATGACGTTCCTTTGACGCTAAGACCTCATCAGCGTCCACATCCGCCGACATGGGTCGCTGCCAATCGACCCGAGTCCGCAGCTTGGGCGGCTGCGAATGGAACAAATATCGCGTGTGTAGGACCTTCCTCTTCTGTTCGCAAAACTACTGATGCGTTCCGCGCCTATCGAGAGGACAACGCTGGCGCGGGGGATCAGGCGCAATTTATCGGATTGCTCCGCATGGTCGTGGTTGGGCGTTGTGACACACATGCCTATTCGCTCGCGGCACCTGCTTACGAACGCTGGCTCAAGAGCTTCCAATTCCTTTACGAGCTTAACGCTATCCCCACTCCACCAAACCTGCCGCTGACCTTCGATGCGGCAGTCGAGAGTGAATTGTGCGTGGTAGGATCAGCAGAATCTGTGCGAAAAGCTCTGTTAGGTCAGTTGGAAGAGGCAGGTGCCAACTACCTGCTTTGTCAACTGGCATTTGGAAATCTGCCGCTAGATGCTTCCCTGTACACTGCGACGACCATCCAATCCGAAATCATGGCTCGACTTGGCTGACCATGAAATTCGCAGTCTGAGGTTGAATCGTTGTACAGCGCTCCCTCACATCCACGTGCTCTAGCAGGCTGTTGAAAAAGGCGCTCGCTGCAAGGCTCTGACCGTGATTCATTGGCTCCGAAGGGATTTGGAGGTGACGAGTGCGCGGCGGCGATGATCGAACTGGCGAACTGTTCAGCTATGTTGACCTTGAGGCGCGGGTGCGGCGCAATCATCCGTTGCGGGCGATCCGGACGATCGTGAATGAAGCCCTGTCGGCGCTGGAGCGGGACTTCGCGGCGCTGTATTCGCCGATTGGACGGCCATCGATCCCGCCGGAGAAGCTGCTGCGGGCGATGCTATTGCAGGCGTTCTATTCAATCCGCTCGGAGCGGCTGTTGATGGAGCGGCTGGAATACGACCTTCTGTTCCGCTGGTTCGTCGGGATTGGCGTTGACGATGCGGCCTGGGATCATTCTGTGTTCTCCAAGAACCGCGACCGGTTGCTGGAGGGCG